>URQJ01000050.1 GCA_900549945.1 uncultured Oscillospiraceae bacterium | reverse complement strand
CCGTCAGAATATGTCTATTATGCGGGCGGCGTGCCCGCCATCATGGAAGAGGTGCGTCACCTGCTCCACCTCGATGTGATGACCGTCACTGGAAAAACGCTGGGCGAGAACCTGGACGGGCTGAAGGTAGGCGGCTATTACGAAAAATGCGCGGAATATCTTAAAAAGACAGGGGTCAAAAAAGAAGATATCATTCGTCCGTTTGACGCCCCAATCGGAGATAAGGGGACCATCGCCATTCTGCGCGGGAATCTGGCGCCCGAAGGGGCTGTTGTGAAGCATTCGGCCGTGCCGGTAGAGATGCACAAGGCGCTTTTGCGCGCCCGCCCTTTCGACTGCGAGGAGGACGCCATTGCCGCCGTCATCGCCCACGACATCAAGCCAGGAGATGCGGTGTTTATCCGCTATGAAGGACCCAAGGGCAGCGGAATGCCGGAGATGTTCTATACCACGGAGGCGATATCCTCCGACCCGGAGCTGGGCAAGACCATCGCTCTCATTACAGACGGCCGTTTTTCCGGCGCGTCCAAGGGCCCGGCTATCGGGCATGTTTCGCCGGAGGCGGCCGAAGGCGGTCCCATCGCGCTGGTAGAGGAGGGGGACCTTATCCAAATCGATATCCCTGCGCGGGTGCTGGCCATAGTGGGTGTGCGGGGCGAGCGGAAAACGCCCGAGGAGATGGACGGGATACTGAAGGAGCGCAGAGCCGCGTGGCAGCCCAGGCCGTTGCGGTATCAGAGCGGTGTTTTGAAAATCTATTCCGAACATGCGGTCGGCCCGATGAAGGGCGGCTACATGGAATAAACGAAAGCGCCCGTGCAGGATCCTGTTTCTCTGCCTGCACGGGCGCTTTTTGTGTGTTTTGACAAATCCCCCATGTATATACGAATAATTATACATTTATTTGTCCGATCCATCAATTGAACTCCACCGGAAAACAAGGTAAAATACAGGTATTCTATAAAGCCGGCGGGAATCTGCCGGCGGAGGAAAATGAGGAAGGATGAATAAAAATGAATGCTAAGAAGATTTTCGCCGTGCTTTTATCCGGCATGCTCGCGCTGTCTGTGACAGCTTGCGGCGGTGATTCCGACAAAACGATCGAAAGCCCGGACGATTTCGAGGGTGCGAAGATCTCGGTGCAGACCGCGACCACCGCGCACGAGAACATTCAGGATATGCTCGACGCGGGCAAAAACATCGAGGTGCTGCCCTACGAAAAGGTGACGCAGTGCTTCGACGACCTCGAACTCGGCCGCTGCGACGCCGTGTACGTGGACAGCGTCGTCGCCGGCTACTACCTGACCGGCAGCGACCAGTTCCAGAAGGTATGGACGAGCGAGGACGGCGAGCCGATCGGCATCGCCCTCAAGAAGGGCAACACCGATTTGAAGGCGATTCTGGAAAGCGCTATCGACACGCTGTACTATAACGGCACGATGGCCGCGCTCTCCGAGAAGCATTTCGGCTCGGCGGACGACGTGGACGGCGTGCGCACCGTCACAGAAGAGCCGGTGCTCGACCTCTCGAAGCTCTCGACCATCGCGGACGGCACGCTGACCGTCGGCGTGGAGATCGGCTACCCGCCGATGGAGTACATGGACGAGAGCGGCCTCAACCCGATGGGCTTCGACGTAGACCTCGCAAACGAGCTCGGCGCGCTGCTCGGCCTTGACGTGGAGCTCGTCAACACCGCGTGGGACGGCATCTTCGCCGGCCTCGACAAGGGCCAGTACGACGTCGTGATCTCCTCGGTTTCGATCACGCCGGAGCGCGCGGCGGCCTACGAGCTGACCGAGCCGTACGTCTCGAACCAGCTCGTCATTGTCACAAAGAAATAAGCGCGCGGAAAATCCGGCGGACCGCCGGCGGAGAGGCGCTTCCCCCCTCTCCTTTTTCGCCCCCGGGCGGCATGCAGCGCGCGGATTCGGCAGGATGCTCGGAAATAGCTATGTATATATGTATAAATATGCACGAATTTGTCAGATTCATCAATTGACCCCAAAACGGTTTCAGGGTAAAATGTAAATGCTTGTGAACAACAGAGGAAGGAAGGATTGTAGAACAATGAAAGCAAAGAAGATTTTCGCCGCTGTGCTGGCGGGCGCGCTCGCGCTTTCCGTGACGGCCTGCGGCGGCGGGGAAACCAAGAAAGTAGAAAGCCCGGCGGATTTCGAGGGCGCAAAGGTTTCGGTGCAGACCGCGACCACCGCGCACGACAGCCTGCAGGAGATGCAGGCCGAGGGCGTAAACGTGGAGATTCTCCCCTATGAGAAGGTGACGCAGTGCTTCGACGACCTCGAACTCGGCCGCTGCGACGCCGTGTATGTGGACAGCGTCGTCGCCGCCTACTACCTCACCGGCGAGGAGGATAAGTTCCAGAGCGTGTGGAAGAGCGAGGAGGGCGAGCCGATGGGCATCTGCCTCAAAAAGGGCAATACCGGCATGCTCGAGCTCGTGGAATCCGCCATCGACACGCTGTACTACAACGGCAAGATGGGCGAGATCGCGACGAAGCACTTCGGCTCGAATGTGACGGAGGGCGTGCGCACCGTCACCGAGGAGCCGGCGATGGACCTCTCGAAGCTCTCGACCGTCGAGGACGGCAAGCTGATCATCGGCTTTGAGGCCGGCTATCCCCCGATGGAGTACACCGACGACTCCGGCCTCGAGTACATCGGCTTCGATGTGGACCTCGCGAAAGAGCTCGCTTCCATGTTCGGCCTTGAGGTCGAGTTCGTCAACACCACGTTCGACGGCGTGTTTGCCGGCCTCGACAAGGGCCAGTACGATATGATCATCGCGGCGGTCTCCATCACGCCGGAGCGTCAGGCGGCCTACGAGATGACCGAGCCGTACGTTTCGAACCAGCTCGTCATCGTCACAAAGAAATAAGCCTTTCAAAAACGCATTCAGAGACTCTGCGCGCAGGGTCTCTGCCTTGATATGGAGGAAATGAATACGCCATGATGGATGCAATCCAACAGATTATTGGCTGGATGCCCGCCCTGATCCAGTCCACCGGCACGACGCTCGCGCTCTCTGTGCTCTCCGTTGCCGCCGCGCTCGTTTTCAGCGTCTTTCTCGCGCTGGGCAAGATCTCCCGCAATGCGGTAATCAGCGGGATCTGCCGCGCCTACATCTTCTTTTTCCGCGGCACGCCGCTTCTGATGCAGCTCTTTTTCATCTACTACACGCTGCCGCAGCTCGTGCCCGCGCTCAACATCCAGAGCCGCTTCTTCGCGGCTTGGCTCGCGTTCACGCTGAACGTCGCGGCCTATCTCGCCGAGATCATCCGCGCCGCGATCGAATCGATCGACAAGGGCCAGATGGAGGCCTCCCGCGCGCTCGGGCTCACCCGCAGCCAAGCGATGCGCCTCGTCATCATCCCGCAGTCGTACCGCCGCATGATCCCGCCGATCTGCAACGAGTTCGTCATGGTGCTGAAAGACACCTCGCTCGTCTCGATCATCGCGCTGACGGACCTGACCTACCAGACCAAGATCATCGCTTCGAACAAGGCGAGCGCGCTCGTCTACATCCCGGCCATGATTATTTACCTGATTATCACGGGCGCTTTCACCTTCATTTTCAACCGCCTCGAAAAGCGCCTTTCGATCTACGAATAAGGGGGATTTGACATGTCGATCATCAAAACGGAAAACATCTGCAAATCCTTCGGCACGGTTGAGGTTTTAAAAAACGTCAGCCTCACGGTGGAGCCGGGCGAGGTCATCGTCATCATCGGCCCGTCCGGCGCGGGCAAGTCGACGTATCTGCGCTCGCTGAACCGCCTCGAAAAGAGCACGAGCGGCAAGATCTGGATCGACGACCGGCTGATTGAGGACCGCGTAAACGGGCACAATCAGATCAAGATTCACCAAAAGGAGCGCGCCGCCATTCTGCTCGAGATGGGCATGGTGTTCCAGCGCTTCAACCTCTTCCCGCACAAAACGGCCCTGCAGAACGTGATGCTCGCGCCGATGACCGTGAAAGGCGTGCCAGCCGACAAGGCCCGCGAAAAGGCCGTGCAGCTTTTAGAGCAGGTCGGCCTCGGCGATAAGCTCGACGCCTACCCCGCGAAGCTCTCCGGCGGTCAGCAGCAGCGCGTCGCGATCGCCCGCGCGCTCGCGATGGAGCCGAAAATCATGCTCTTTGACGAGCCGACCAGCGCGCTCGACCCCGAGCTCGTCGGCGACGTGCTCGCCGTCATGAAAAAGCTCGCGGAGGACGGCATGACAATGCTCGTCGTCACGCATGAGATGGGCTTTGCCCGCGAGGTCGCCGACCGTGTTGTCTTTATGTACGACGGCGCGATTTTGGAGGAGGGCCCCCCGCAGGAGATCTTTACGGCGCCGAAGCACGAGCGCACGCGCCAGTTCCTGCAAAGCGTGCTGTGAGGGCCGCCATGGCAGCGAACCCTTCAAAATGCGAGGACTGCCTGTATTACGAGTACGACCCGGAATACGGCTTTTATGTGTGCGACATGGAGCTCGATGAGGACGAGACCGCGCGGTTCATCCGCGGCGCCTTTTCGGACTGCCCGTACTACCGCCCCGGCGACGAATACACGATCGTCCGCAAGCAGATGTGAACAAAGCGCTTCCTTAACAGGGAGCAGCACTCTTTCAGCCAAGAGCAGCCTCTTTTATTCAAAAGCAGAGCTTCTCCGTTGAAAGAGTGCTTTGTTTTTCCTTCGCGCAATTTACGGCTTGAAAGCCTACTAATAATATGGTATTATAGGTAAAACACCTGCGCAAAGGACGGAACAAACATGAAGATCTCTACCAAGGGGCGCTATGCGCTGCGCATGCTGCTCGACCTCGCACAAAATCAGGGCGAGGGCTTCGTCGCCCTCAAGGACATCGCCGCGCGGCAGAATGTCTCCAAAAAATACCTCGAGCAGATCGTGCCCATGCTGAATAAATCGGACATCCTGATCGCGAGCCGCGGCTTTCAGGGCGGCTACCGGCTGGCGCAGACGCCGGATAAATATACGGTCGGCGCGGTTCTGCGCATCACGGAGGGCAGCCTCGCGCCGGTCGCCTGCCTCGACCACGACCCCATCCTGTGCGGCCGCAGCGGCGACTGCATCACGCTGCCGGTCTGGCAGGGGCTAAACCGCGTCATCAACGAATATCTCGACGGCATCACCCTGCAGGATATTCTTGACAGCCGCGCGGGTACTTTGTAAGCGGCAGCGGGCATGGGAACCGGTGTGTGAAAAAGGGCGGAGCTGCGCGGCTCCGCCCTTTCTGCATACCCCGCCCGAAAACACGGGCGAATCCGCCGGCTCCGCCGCGGCCACACGGACGGCGGGGTTCTGCGCCTTGAGGTATTCGCCGACGCCGGCCGCCGTGCCGGCGCCCGCCACAAAAAGATCGCCCCCGCCATCCGTATCCGCCGGATCTCCGGCCCCGTGGTGCTGCGGTGCGCGGCCGGACTCGCCGCATTCGTAAACCGCCCCGGCATAAAGCTAATGCCGCAGGGAAATAATTCGAAAACAACATTGAAATACAACTTGACGGGCGCTAAAAAGGCAAAAGACAGTGCAGAAAGCGGAAATGCTTTATACGCTGTCCTTTTTATTAAATTTCAAAAACACATTGACAATTCTCTATGTGACGCATATAATAACACATAGACAGTTATCCATGGGAGGTGATTTTGAGAGATGGACGAAAGAAGAACTGCGGCAATCTTCAAAGCATTTTGCGATGAAAACCGCATTAGAATTATAAAGCTGCTGCGTTCGGGCGAAAAGTGTGCCTGCAGGCTGTTGGAAGAAATCAATGTCACGCAGCCTACGCTTTCTCACCATATGAAAATTCTTTGCGACGCTGAAATTGTTGTCGGCCGCAAAGAGGGAAAATGGACGCACTATTCTATTTCAGAAAAAGGCGTGAAGCAGGCAAAGGAATGCTTGGAGCAGTTGACAACACTTGATATTGAACGCAGAAGCGAGTCGTGCTGTGAAAAGTGAGAAGATTTACAGATTACTTTTCCGCACGGCTTATATTTGGAAATACACATAGACATATTTCAATGTAACTATATGAAAGGGGTTTCGTATGGAAGCACTAAAAATTGGCTGGGACTTTTTTCAAAATGAAGTCCTCGGTATGAACTGGTTGAATCGGCTCATTACTATTATTTTGAACGCCTGCGGTTTAGACACCACAAGTAAAATCGTCGCCAGTGTTCAGTTTTTCTTTTACGATACGATTAAAATTATGATTTTGCTCGGCGTGCTGATTCTAATTATCTCGTATATTCAAAGCTATTTCCCGCCTGAAAGAACAAAAAAGATACTTGGCAGGTTTCACGGGATATGGGCGAATATCATCGCCGCATTACTTGGTACGGTAACGCCGTTCTGTTCGTGTTCCTCTATTCCGCTGTTTATCGGATTTACAAGCGCAGGTCTGCCGCTTGGCGTTACATTTTCCTTTTTGATTTCTTCGCCAATGGTTGACCTCGGAAGTCTTGTGCTTCTGATGAGTATTTTCGGTTGGAAAGTTGCCGTTTTGTATGTTGTTCTCGGCTTGGTAATCGCTGTTGCAGGCGGTACGCTGATTGAAAAGCTCCGCCTTGAAAATCAAGTGGAGGAATATATCCGAAACGGTCACGCTATTGATATTCCGCAGGAAGAACTGCATTTCAAAGGCCGTATGAAATACGCTTGGAAACAGGTCGTTTCAACAGCTAAAAAGGTTGCGCCTTATGTGCTAATCGGTGTCGGTATCGGTGCAATTATCCACAACTGGATACCTGAAGATTTCATTGTCAAGGTGCTAGGGGATAACAATCCGTTTGGCGTTGTGCTTGCCGCTGTCGCAGGTGTTCCGATGTATGCGGATATTTTCGGCACAATCCCGATTGCGGAAGCCCTACTTGCAAAGGGCGCTTTGCTCGGCGTTGTCCTTTCCTTTATGATGGGCGTGACTACCCTTTCTCTCCCGTCAATGATTATGCTTCGTAAGGCGGTTAAACCGAAACTATTAGGCATTTTCGTTGCGATATGTACAATCGGTATTATCGTTGCAGGCTATTTCTTCAACGCAATACAATACTTCATTGTTTAATTTTAGGAGGTTATCATTATGGCATTGTTTAATTTCGGAAAGAAAAAAGAAGAAGAAAAGAAAACGCCTGCTTGCGCTTGCAGCAGCAGCGGATGCCCGACAAGTGAGTCAGAAGAAATCGCAAATGACTGCTGCCCTGAAGCAAAGGACGGAATTTGTTGCATTAAGGTATTGGGCGCAGGCTGTAAATCCTGCCGCGAACAGTATGAAAACGCACAAAAGGCAATAAAGGATATGGGGCTTTCCATAGAGGTGGAATATATTACGGATATGCAAAAAGTAATGGAATACGGTGTTATGAGTATGCCAGCCCTTGTTGTCAATGAAAAGGTTGTTTCTATGGGAAAAGTGTTAAAAACAAATGAAGTCGTGACTTTAATAGAAAAATTAGAACATCAGAAATGAAAAATATCGCAAAATTCCGCATACCGTAATAAGCAGGGAAACGGTATTGACAGTTTCCAAAAGCAAGAAAACGGTGTAACCCATTTTATTGAGTTACACCGTACCCTACATAAAAACTCCCTTACCTGTCGTTGCCAAAAGCCGCCGGGCGTTTCAGCCGCAAGTGCCTCCGCTTTATCCGTGTGCCCGCCTCAGCAGATATAAAAATTTGCATTTTGGGCTTGACAAGCCGCGCTTTTGCGCGTATGATCTAAAGCATACTAAACCAATGTATTTTATGGTTAATTTTCAGGCAGGGAGGCACAGCCGCATGGGCAGGCTCTTTTTCAATATGCTCCGGCACAATTTCAGAAACGGGCGAATGCGCGCGGGCGCCGCATTTCGCGGGCCATCCGCCGCAAACCCAAAATTGATTTTCTGAAAGAGGGATTGACCATGCGCTATACATACGACAACTTCCGTTTTGAAACCATCCAGCTCCACGCCGGTCAGGAGCAGCCGGACGCCGCCACCGGCGCGCGCGCCGTGCCGATCTACCAGACGGCCTCCTATGTGTTTGAGAATGCCGCGCACGCCGCCGCGCGCTTCAGCCTTTCCGACCCCGGCAACATCTACGGCCGCCTGACGAACACGACGGTCGAGGTTTTTGAAAAACGCATCGCGGCGCTCGAAGGCGGCGCCGCAGCGCTCGGCGTAGCCTCCGGTGCGGCGGCGGTCACCTACACCTTCCTCAACCTCGCGCAGGCGGGCGACAACATCGTCTCCGCCAAAACCATCTACGGCGGCACGTACAACCTGCTCGCGCACACGCTCCCGCAGTACGGCATCACCGCCGCCTTTGTCGATCCGGCCGCGGAAAACGCCTTTGAAAACGCCGTCAACGACCGGACGCGCGCTATCTTTATCGAGACGATCGGCAATCCGAACGCGACGCTGATCGACATTGAAGCCGCCGCAGCCGCCGCGCACCGGCACGGCATCCCGCTCGTCGTCGATTCGACCTTTGCCACACCATACCTGCTGCGGCCGATCGAGCACGGCGCGGACATCGTCGTCCATTCCGCGACGAAGTTCATCGGCGGCCATGGCACCGCGGTCGGCGGCGTGATTGTGGACGGCGGCCGGTTCGACTGGGCGAAAAGCGGAAAATTCCCCGGCCTGACCGAGCCGTGCCCGAGCTACCACGGCCTCCGCTTCACCGAGGCGGCCGGCCCCGCGGCGTTTGTAACGCGGATCCGCGCGGTCCTTCTGCGTGATACCGGCGCGACGCTCGCCCCGCTGCACGCCTTCCTGTTCCTCCAAGGGCTCGAGACGCTCTCGCTGCGCGTGGAGCGCCACGTGGAAAACACGCTGAAAATTGTCGATTTCCTCGCAAAGCACCCGAAGGTCGAGCGCGTCAGCCACCCCGCCCTGCCGGACCACCCGCACCACGCGCTGTACAGCCGGTATTTCCCGCGCGGCGGCGCCTCGATCTTCACCTTCGACGTGAAGGGCGGCGCGGCAGAGGCGCAGGCGTTCATCGACCGCCTGCAAATCTTCTCGCTGCTCGCGAACGTCGCGGATGTGAAATCGCTCGTGATCCATCCCGCCTCCACAACGCACGCCCAGCTCACCGAGGCCGAGCTGCTCGAGCAGGGCATCCGCCCCGGCACGGTCCGCCTTTCGGTCGGCACCGAGCACGCGGACGACCTGATCGCCGATCTGCGGCAGGCGCTCGAGGCCTGATTCCGCGCGCTTTTCCCCGGAAACGTCTTGACTTACGCCGCGCCTTGTGATAAAATTACAGGGTAAAATAGTATCTATGATCGGAGGATATCGATATGGAACGCATCAAGACTTTGGAGACCCGCAATCTGTGCGAGAGCGCGAAGAACGGCGGCTGCGGCGAATGCCAGACCTCCTGCCAGTCCGCCTGCAAGACGAGCTGCGGCATCGCAAACCAGCAGTGCGAGAACAAGGAAACGAAGTAATTTACAGCCGACAGCACACGTTGAGAATGCCGCCTTCTGGCGGCATTTTTCATGTGCGGGAACGGATTTTGCCATACGAAAGGATTTTCACAATGATTCATCGCTACAAACTCGGCGGGCTCAACATCGTGCTGGACGTCTGCTCCGGCTCGGTGCACGTTGTGGACGAGGTCGCCTACGATATCATCGGCATGTATGAGGAAAGCACGCGCGCGGAAATCTGCGCTGTGATGCTCGAAAAATACGCCGGCCGCGGCGACGTGACCGAGGCGGATATCCTCGATTGCTGCGGCCAGATCGGGCAGCTCAAGGAGAGCGGCAAGCTCTTCGCGCCGGATACCTTCGAGCCGATCGCCGGCGCGCTCAAGCAGAAGAGCGCGAACGTCGTCAAGGCGCTGTGCCTGCACGTGGCGCACACCTGCAACCTCAACTGTGCCTACTGCTTCGCGAGCCAGGGCAAATACCACGGCGACCGCGCCGTGATGTCGTTTGAGGTCGGCCGCCAGGCGCTCGACTTCCTGATCGAGCACTCAGGCAGCCGACGCAACCTCGAGGTCGATTTCTTCGGCGGCGAGCCGCTGATGAACTTCGACGTCGTCAAGGAACTCGTCGCCTACGCGCGCCGCCGCGAGAAGGAGGCCGGCAAGAACTTCCGCTTCACACTGACGACGAACGGCGTGCTGATCGACGACGACGTGATCGACTTCGCGAACCGCGAGATGAGCAACGTTGTTTTGAGCCTCGACGGACGAAAGGAGATCCACGACCGCTACCGCGTCGATTACGCAGGCAGCGGAAGCTGGGAGAAAATCGTGCCGAAATTCCAGAAGCTCGTCGCGGCGCGCGGCGGGAAAAACTACTACATGCGCGGCACCTTCACGCACGCGAACCCGGATTTCCTCAAGGACATCGAGCAGATGCTCGACCTCGGCTTTACGGAGCTGAGCATGGAGCCGGTCGTCTGCGCGCCGGGCGACCCCGCCGGGCTGACCGAATCCGACCTTGAAATCGTCAAGGATCAGTACGAGCAGCTTGCGGCGCTGATGCTCGAGCGCCGCCGCGCCGGAAAGCCCTTCACCTTCTACCACTACATGATCGACCTGACCGGCGGCCCGTGCATCTACAAGCGCATTTCGGGCTGCGGCTCCGGCACCGAATACATGGCGGTCACCCCGTGGGGCGACCTCTACCCCTGCCACCAGTTCGTCGGCGAGGAGAAATTCAAGCTCGGCGACGTCTGGACCGGCGTGACGAACACGGAGACGCAGGCGGAATTTGCGGCCTGCAACGTCTACGCGCACGAGGAGTGCCGCGACTGCTGGGCACGCCTGTACTGCTCCGGCGGCTGCGCGGCGAACGCCTACCACGCGACTGGTTCGGTGCGCGGCGTGTATGAATCGGGCTGCGAGCTCTTCAAAAAGCGCATGGAGTGCGCGATCATGCTCGAGGCCTCGAAGGCCCTTGAAAACGCGTGATGGAGACGCCGATCTGCGATTTCGTGCGCGATTACTGCGCGCGGGACGCGCTGCGCCTGCACATGCCCGGCCACAAGGGCCGCGCGCTGCTCGGCATGGAGCCGCTCGATATCACGGAGTTTGACGGCGCGGACGAGCTGTACGCCGCCGCTGGCATCATCCGGCAGAGCGAGGAAAACGCCGCGCGCCTCTTCGGCGCGGCGCGGACGCTGTATTCCGCCGAAGGCTCCTCGCTGTGCATCCGCGCCATGCTGTACCTCGCGCTGCTGCACGCCCGCGAAAACGGCCTGCGCCCC
>URQJ01000049.1 GCA_900549945.1 uncultured Oscillospiraceae bacterium | reverse complement strand
CGACGGTATCCATGTGCGTGCAGAACAGCAGCGCCGGCTGCTCGAGCGTGCCGGGCACACGGGCAAAGAGGTTGCCGGCCGTGCCGCCGAGCGCCGCGCCCGCATTGTCCTCCTTACAGGATATGCCGAGCGCCGCGAGCCTGTCCCGGAGACAGTCCGCCATCGCACGCTCGCCGAAGGAGGGGCTGTCCACCGCGACGAGCTCCGAAAATGTATGGACAAGACGTTCTGCATTGATCTGCATCGCTTTACCTCCTCACAGCAGCGCAAGGCTCTGCAAAATAAAGATCATTAGAAATACGGTCGGGATACAGCACACGGAGCTGATGACCACGAGCTGCCCCGCGAGCTGGTCGTCCGCGCCGGCCTGCTGCGCCATGATATAGCTCGAAACGGCAACCGGCGTTTCCCACGCCAGCGAGAGCGCCAGCAGGTTCGCGCCGCGGATGCCCGCGAGCACCGCAAGCGGGATGAAGATGAGCGGGATCACGACGAGCTTCACCGCAACGGCCGTCATCGCGAGGCGGATATTGCCCCGCGCGCTTTTAAAGCTGAAATCGCCGCCGAGCACGATGAGCGCGAGCGGCGTCGCGAGCTTTGCGAGGTCGTTGACCGCCGTCTCCAAAAAGGTCGGAAACCGCAGCCCGGCGAGCGAAGCCAGCACGCCGAGCAGGCCAGCAAGAATCAGCGGGTTCAGCGCGATGGATTTCAGCGTGCTTTTCAGCGGCACGCGTTCGCCGCTTGTGAAAAAGGCGAGCGCCACCACGGCAAGGACATTGTACATCGGCACAAGCACGGCGCTCAGCATGGAGGCCGCGGCCGCATGCTCCGCGCCGAACACGTTCGTGACGAGGCTCACGCCGAAAATCACGTAATTGCTGCGGAACAGCCCCTGAATGACCACGCCGCGCTGCCGCGGCTCGCGCACCGCGCGCGGCACCACAAGGCACAGCACACCAAACAGCACGAGCAGGCTGACGACGGCGAAAAGGAACATCGTGCCGTCGAAAATCTCGGCGATCCGCGTCTTATAGATGTTGTTGAACAGCAGAACCGGCAGGAAAAATTTGAAGGTCAGCGCGTTCGTCTGCTTCAGATAGGCGCCGTCCACAAAATGGGCATTGCGCAGAAAATAGCCGAATGCGAGCAGCAGAAACGTCGGCATGACGGCGTTCAGCGCGATGAGAAAACTATCCAATGCGCTTCACCTCTGTTTTGATGCGTTCGTAAAGCGCCATCACTTTCTGAAAGCCCGCGATGCCGACCGAGAAGGCCGTCGCGCCGCCGGCCGCCGCGCCGAGCGCAAGCGCCGCCTGAAAATCGCCCGTTTTCTCGAGCGCCGCAAGAAAGCCGCCGACCATCGAATCGCCGGCGCCGACCGAGTTTACAACTGTACCTTTCGCCGCGGGCACGCGGTACACCTCGCCCGATTCCGTGCAGAGCAGCGCGCCGTCTCCGGCCATGGAGACGAGCACATGGCGTGCTCCCTGCGCCTGCAAGCGCTTGGCAAGCGCGAGCACGGCCTCGTCCGTGCCGGCAGGCGCGTCAAACAGCGCCGCAAGCTCTTCCCGGTTCGGCTTGACGAGGAACGGGCGGTACGGCAGCGCGGAAAGCAGCAGCTTTCCCGCCGCGTCGACGATCAGCCGCGCCCCTTTTTCCCCGGCAATGCCCGCGATGCGCGCGTAAATATCGCCGGGCAGCGAGGGCGGCACGCTGCCCGAAAGCACGAGCGTGTCCGCGTCTGTCATCGCCTGCAATTTCTGAAAAAAGAGCTCGAGCTTTTCCGGCGGAATCTCTGGCCCTGCGCCGTTGATCTCCGTCTCCTCGCCGGCATGCAGCTTCACGTTGATGCGCGAGAAACCGCTCTCCAGTGCGACGAAATCCGTGCGGACGCCCTGCACCTCCACGCCGGCGCGGATCGCCTCACCCGTAAAGCCCGCAATAAATCCGAGCGCCGCGCTCGGCGTCTCGAGTGCGCGCAGCATCAGCGACACGTTGATGCCCTTGCCGCCGAACACGACGTTTTCCGAGGCCGCCCGGTTGATTGCCCCCGTCTCCAGCGCATCGAGCGACACCACATAATCCACCGCCGGATTCAGCGTAACCGTATAAATCAAGGCACACCCTCCCCTAAATTCAATCGTAGAATAAGAATAGCACTTCTTTCGACGGAAATCAATAAAAATCCTGCAATTCCGTGGGTTTTCGGGTTTTTAGCGGCATGCCTCCATGTATTCCGAACGACGCGTTTTGTACGCCCGCGTTCCGCGCATATCGGCCCCGCTGCGGCCCGGCCTGCCGGTCCCAGCCTTTTCCGCACAGCGAAAGGCAAGCCGCGGGCACGCATATCCGCTTCCGCCGTCCCCGCACGCAAAAGGGGCCCGGCAAAACGCCGAGCCCCCCGGTGCTGGAACACACCGGCTGTATTTCCTACATTTTCGCAGGCTGTGCGCCGGGCACGCCCGCGGGCCGTCTTAGGCCTCCTCGATGATCTTGAAGCCCCACGGCTCAAACCGCAGCGTATCGCCGTTTCGCACGGCCTCGCCGCCGAGAAGCTCTGTGCCGTCCGCATGCAGGTACGCCTGTGCGGCGTCCTCTCCGGAATAATTGAAGTAGAACCGCACGTTCTTCCCCGCCTGATTGACGCCGCTCTTGATGATGAGCGGGAACTGCGCCTGCTGCTCGACGCCCCAGACGCCGGCGCGCTTCAGGACGCGCTCCAGCACGGCCTTGAGGCATTCGGGCGTCGTCATCGTCGCGAGATACGTCGCGTGTCCGCTCCCGAACGCATTCTCCGTAACCGCCGCGTATTCGCCCCAGAACTTATGGTTGTAGTGCGCGAGCACCGACGCGCCCTCGGGGCGGACGAGCTCCATCCATACCGAGGCCGGGCCTGCGGGCAGCGCTTCGCCGGTCACGCCGACATTTTCGGGCACCGTGAACTCGTCGTACGCGATGCCGAAGCATTCGGAAAGCACGGCCGGCTGCGTCTCCGGGTACACCTTGAGGTTTTCATCCGAGAACGCCGTCTTAAACGTCGCGACGAGCTCGCCGCCTGCGGCGGCGAACGCCTTGATCCGCTCGAGCAGCGCGCGCGGCGCGGTGTAAAGCGCCGGCACGAGCAGCACGTCATAGTCCCCGAAATTCTCGTCCTCGGGGAACAGCATGTCGCACTCGACATTCATCTCGTACAGCGCGTCGAACAGCCAGCGCACCACGTCGTTATAGAAGGTTTTGCCGTCCGGCAGGCGGAACAGATTGAGCGATGTGAGCGCCTCGTTGCTGACAAACATTGCGACGCGGTTTTTCTTCTTGAGGTTCACGAGCTTCCCGCTGAGACGCTTGAAATCGGCACCGATCGTGCACGCTTCGCGGTAGGGGGCGTTCGGCTGCAAGTCGTGGCTCAAAAGGCCCTTCCAGTACGTTTCAAACGAATTGTGGATCGAATGCCAGTGCCAGTACATCACGGAATTTGCGCCGCTTGCCACATGGCTGAACGCGTGCAGGCGCATCTGCCCTTCGTACGGCGTCCAGTTCACATGGCCCTGCGCCTGTGATTCAAGCACGAGGTAGTTGTCGTTTTTGAGGCTGCGGCAAAGCGCGCCGCAGACCGCGATCTCCTTGCCGGTCAGCTTGTCCTGCGTCGGGTGGTAGATGTCGCACCCGGCAACCATCAGGCAGCGGGCGGCAGTCTTGTGGTTGACGTCCGGCTGCACGCCGTAGGAGTAGCCGCGCCATTCGTAGTCGAAATTCTGCGTGATGAACTGATCCGCCCGCGCGTATTCGCGGACGATCGCGGCCTGCCACGCGAGGTATTCATCGACCAGCGTGCGCTGGAATTTCGAGAACTCCGCCGCGAAGCTCCAGTTGATCGTGCCGGTCACGTCGGGCACGTTCTCCCAGCAGTCGATGCGGTTGCTCCAGTAATTGAAGCCGAATGCCGCATTCAGCGCCTCCACTGTGCCGAACTTCTCCCGCAGATAGGCGACGAACCGCTTCTGCACGTTCGGGCCGCAGGTGTTGTAGTGCTTCGTCTCGTTGTCGAGCTGGAACCCAATGACGTTCGGGTATTTCTGCACGCATTCCATCAGCCTGCGGATCACGCGCTCCGCGTGGAAGCGGTAGGCGGGCGAGGTGATGTCCATATTCTGGCGGGCGCCGTATTTGCCCTGCCCGCGCGGCGTGACCGCGATGATTTCGGGGTGCTCAGCCGCGAGCCAAGGCGGCACCGCATACGTCGGCGTGCCGACAATGACGGAAATGCCCGCCGCCTGCGCGGCCCTGAGCGCCCGCTCGACATGCGTGAAATTAAAGACGCCGTTCTCCGGCTCCTCGCTGGCCCACGTGGATTCCGCAATGCGGATCACATTGATGTTCGCCGCCCGCATCATTTCCATGTCCTTTTGCAGCCGCTCATAGGGCATGTACTCGTCGTAGTACGCGACGCCGTATAAAAGCTCATTCATAAAACAGGTTCCTTTCTGTCGGTTGGCAGCACGCCGTGCGGCCATTTGTACGTACAGGCTTTTCCGGCCCGAAAAGGGCGGTGGAGATTGACTCCCCACCGCCGCCATCCGGTTTCATTATACACCCGCGCCGAAAGCGGCGCAAGCGTTTGCTGCCTGAAATCAGCCCTGCGGATGCTCCTCACAGAACGCGTCGAGCTGCGCCTGCAGGGTCTCGATAACCTTCTCCGCACCTGCGGCCTTCATCTGGGTCGCATACTCCTCGAGGCCGGCTTCGAGATCCTCCACGAAACCGCACTCAAGCGGCCACCAGTACTGCTGGATAACATTCGTGCAGGCCGCGTACTCGGTCTCGATCGAAGTCGTATCCGGAACCCACGCGGAGAGGTACTGGCTCTGGTGGTTGCCGGTCTCCTCGATGTACGCATCCCACTCGGCCTTCATCTCCGGGATATCCGCCGGCGCGCCGTAGGAATCGAGGTTGAATTCAGAGGTTCTCGCGGACCACATGCCGGTGCCGGCATAGTCGTCCGTGTTGATCATCTTAACCTGATCGTCGATGATCTCATAGGAGGTACCCTCGATGCCGTAGACAAACGCGCGGTAGGCTTCCTCGTCGGTCGTGATCAGATCCCACAGCGCAAGCGCTCTTTCGGGGTTCTGGGACGTGGACGGGATGACGCACGCATCCTGCGTGAACGGCAGGTTCGAGACGTCCTTTACAAAGTTCGTGTACTTGAAGCCCCATTCCGGCTGGTCGATGTAACGGCTGGAATACGTATCGACATTGTGGATACCGGTCGCTGCGATGCCGTTCTGCACCTTCGTGCTGTCCGTATCGGAAAGCGCGGACTTAGACCAGAAGCCTTTGTCGCTCCAGCGCTTCGTCATCGTGAGGTAATCCATCGTAAATTCGTTCTCGTAGTTCGGAACCAGCGTAAACGTATCGGCATACGGGTCAACACTCAGCCAAGAGGTACCGCGGATGTTGTAAAGGCCCATGGAGCCGTAATACATGTCGTCCGCCTCGAGACCGGAGGAGTACAGGCCGTATGGCTGGGTGATCGAGGTATTCTCCTGCACCCACTCCATGTACTCTTCATAGTCCTCCCAGTTCGTGACCTCGCCGTCATACGTGACCGTGCCGTTTTCGAATACCGTGCGGTAATACGGGCCGTATGCGGAGTACGTCGCGAGCAAAGTCGGGATGACGTAGTAGTGGCCGTCGATGGTCGCCTGCGTCAGGCCGGCTTCAGACTGCAGCGCGTAGTTGTTCGGCGCGTAGGTCGGCCAAAGCTCGTCGAGGTTCATAAAGCCGCCCTTTGCCGCATAGTTCGAGAAGCCGAGCCACGTCGCCGTGTAGGCAAGGTCGAACTTTTCGCCCGAGGAGAACAGCAGCGGATACTTGTTCGCGTAGTCGGACCACGCGATCCACTCCGTTTTCAGCGTGCAGTTCAGCTTTTCCTTAAAGATCTCGTTGAAGTTCGCTTCAATCTCATCGTACTTCGCGGGACGGTCGCTGATAAAGTACATGACCAGCTCCACTTCCTTCGAAGTATCGAGGGCCGGAAGCCCCTCGCCGTCGCCCGTGCCGGCGTCTCCGGACGCCGAGCCGCCGGTGGAAGAGCCGGTGCCGCCTGCACAGCCGGCGAACGCCGTAAATACGAGCGCCAGCGCGAGAACCAAAGCAAAGAGCTTTTTGGTGTTCTTCATAATACTACCTCCAAAAATATTTTTACAAATCGGTCTGTTTTTCGGTTAACCCTTAACCGAACCGATTGTAACGCCCTTGACAAAGTATTTCTGAACGAACGGGTACAAAAGGATGATCGGGCCCGTCGCGATCACGGCCATCGCGAGCTTCAGCGTGTTCGTCGGCAGGTTTTCCACCGGGATGCCGAGCTGGCTTGCAACGCGCGCCATCGCAGCCGCCTTCTGGATCATGTTGTACAGCATGTACTGCAGCGGGTACTTCCATTCGGTGTTGATGTACAGCATCGCGTTGTACCAGTCGTTCCAGTACGTCAGTGCCATAAAGAGGCCGATCGTCGCGAGGCCGGAGCCGAGCAGCGGGAGAACGATCTGGAAGAAGATGCGCAGCTCGCCCGCACCGTCGATTTTGGCCGATTCGATCAGCGCCGCCGGTATGCCGGAGACGAAGTTGCGCATGATCAGCAGGTAGAACACCGGGGTGAGGCCCGGCAGGATCAGCGCGAGCAGGTTATCTTTCAGCCCATAATACTGGATGTAGAAGATGTACGTGCAGACCATGCCGCCGTTGAACAGCGTCGTAAAGTAAAAGTAGAACGAAATGACGTTTCTGTACTTGAAATCTTTGCGGCTGATGACAAACGCCGTCATCGTGAGGAAGATCAGGCCGACACCCGTGCCGACCGCCGTGATCATAATCGTGATGCCGTAGGAATTGATGATCTCCTGCGGGTTGCGGAAAACAAATTCATACGCCTCCGTCGTGAATTCCTGCGGAAAAATGCTCAGGCCGTTGAGACGGACCGCCTGCTCTGAGGAGAAGGAGCCGGAAATCAGAATGATAAACGGCAGCAGACAGACGAGTGCGATAAACGTGATAAAGATGTAGCCGATGATGTTGAAGGCCCATGTAGAGCCTGCAACCTTGATCTTGTTCGATTTCACCGAAGTTGTAGCTGACATATTATTTCCCCCTTCCCGATCAGAACAATGCGTAATCGGCTTCGATCCGCTTTACGATGTTGTTCACAACCATAATGATGATGAAGCACAGCGCCGACTGGTAGAAGGATGCGGCGGCGGTCATGCCCATATTCGGGTTGGTCAGCAGCGCGCGGAACACGTAGGTGTCGATGACGTCCGTCGCGTTGTAGAGCTGTCCGTTTGAACCGATGATCTGGTAGAACATTTCGAAATCGCCGCGGAGAATGCGGCCGACCTGCAGGAGCAGCATCGTGACGATCGTGGGCTTGATCGACGGGAATGTGATGTACCAGATCTTCTGGAACACGTTGGCGCCGTCGATGTCGGCCGCCTCGTAACATTCCGCGTCGAGGCTCGTGATAGCCGCTATGTAGATGATCGAGTTGTAGCCGACCCATTTCCAAGAGTTGAACGCACAGATGATGATGACCCAGACCCACGCCATCTCCGAGGTGTACAGGTTGATCGGCTCGCCGCCGAAAGAGCGGATCAGGTTGTTCATGACGCCCGTCTCGTAATTGAAGAGGTTGAGCACGAACGTGCCGACGATAACCCAGGAAATAAAGTACGGCAGGAAGATGACCGACTGCACGATGCGCTTGTAGATGCGCCCCATCATCTCCGAGATGACGATGGCCACGATGACGGCCAGAAGCTGTGAGACGAACAGATTCAGCAGGTTGTACAGGATCGTGTTCTTCGTAATCAGCCAGCCCGTGCCGGATTGAAACAGGTAGGCGAAATTATCGAACCCATTCCAGTCGCTGCCGAAAATGCCGCGGTCGTAGCGGTAGTTTTTAAAGGCCAGCACAAGGCCGGACATCGGCAGGTAGGCCAGAAAGAAGGTCAGGAGCACCGACGGCATCGCCATCAAAAACAAAACCTTGTTCTTTTTAAGTTCATATAAGAACCCGTGCTTCTTCATTTACGTTCCCCCTTATGAAATTCGTCCAAAATTCTCGTGAAATATCACACCTTTATTGTATTATGAATAAACGGTGAATGAAAGAGGACATTTTTACGATTTTAAGGAAAAATGTACGCTTTTGAACAAAAGAAGCTAACTTATAATATGTTTTTGTGCTCTTTGCCACCTTCAATGCAAATCAGCAGCGCTACACACAGTTAAACCTACATTTATATGTTTTACACGAATTATTTTTTATGCAAAAAGCACATGCCGCTTTGCTTCGCGTGCATGTGCTTTTCTCACAGGTTTTCGATCCGCCTTTCCGCCTCCTCCGGCGTCAGCGCCGGAAGCCGGATATAAACGGCCGTGCCCGATTCCTTTGTGTTTCTGTAGGTCACGCCGTAGGCCTCCCCGAAGGAGAGCTGGATGCGTGAATGGATGTTTTTCACACCGTAGCCCGAAACCTGCCGCGCCGTGTTTCTGCGGAAAATGGCCTTTGTCTGCGCCTCCGTCATACCGGGTCCGTCATCCGAAACCATGAAAACAACGTCCCCCGCTTCGCGCCACGCCTCGATGCGGATATTGCAGACGCCGCGCGCCGGGTTTTCCGCAAAGCCGTGCACGATCGCATTCTCGACAAACGGCTGCAAGATGATGTTGATGCACGCCAGCGCCTGCAAATCCTCCGGCACGTCGATGTGCAGGCAGATCGCGTCGTCAAAGTGGCGGTTTTCAATGCTCACGTAGGCGCGCACGTGCTCGAGCTCCTCGCGCACCGTCAAAATCTGCCGCCCCTTGTTGAGGCTGATACGGTAGAATTTCGCGAGGTTCTGCGCAATTTCAGAGATCTCCGGCGCGTCGTGCTCGAAGGCCTCCCAGTTGATCAGGTCCAGCGTGTTGTAGAGGAAATGCGGGTTGATCTGCGCCTGCAAGGCGCGCAGCTCGGCCGACTTCACCGCCTTGCCCGAGCGGTACTGTGCGCGCATCAGGTTTTTCAGCTCCGCCGTCATGTCGCTGAAGCTGTTGAACAGCTCGGAGATTTCGTCCTCGTCCCGGTCGCTGCCGCGCTCCGCCTTCAGCTCGCCGGAGCGGACGCGTTGGATCAGCGCATTCAGGTTTTTCAGGCGGCGCGTATAGGAGTTCGCCAGCATGATCGCTACAAAAACGATCGCGGCCAGAATCAGGACCGCAAGCGCGATGAGCACAATCGTCACATACCGGCTCTGCGCGCTGACGTCCTCCACCGGGATCATCGCCGTGAGCGTCCAGCGCGCGTTCGGGATATGGCGGCGCAGCACGTAATACGCCCGGCCGCCGAGCGCCGTCCGGGTCCATTCGGCATCGTCCCCGTCTGCCGGCAGCGCGCTGTCGCGCTCCATTTTCCGGTACGCAGCACTGTCCGTCGCAGCGATCAGCTCTCCGTATTCGTTCACGAGATAGACGGTCGAGCCCTCCGTCGCCTGCGCATAGGCGAGCACGCTCGAAAACGATTCTACCTCGACGCTCACCTGCTCGACGCAGAGCTGCCGGTCGGAGCCGTCCGTCGCACGCACCGGGCGCAGCAGCGTCACCGCGCGCACCGGCGTGTCGCTGCCGGCCGTATAGAGGTTTACGGGCGCCGAAAAATAGAAGCGGTCGCGCTGCATCGTGAATACATACCGCGCATAATCCGCGCGCTCGAAAAGCGTTTCCAGCGGCATGATATGCGTGAGGTTGTTTGTGTACGGAATTTCCGAATTCAGGTAAATGCCCGTGCGGTAGATCAGCTCCACATTCTCCGCCATCGAAAACACGTCGTCCAGCACGAGAAACTCGCGGTAGCGGTCTGCCGCGGGCATCTCCTCAAGGTAATCGCGGCTGCTCAAAATCCGCTGCAGGTCGCCGTTATAATAGATGCTGTCCGAGGCGTACAGCATCAGCTCGATATAGCTTGTCGCAAGCTCGTAGGCCTGGTCGTAGCTCGAGCGCGCAGTGGAAAGCACCTGCGACTCGCTGCCGGAAAGCAGGATGCTGTGCACGCCGGCGAGAACCAGCAGCATAACCGCCAGAACCGGCACGGAGAACGAAAGGATGAGCCGCGTGCGCATCGTGCCGCCCCGGGGCAGCCGGCGGAGCAGAAACCTATTCACGATAGCTGCCTTTCCCTGTATTCGGAGGGTGTCATGCCTACATGGCGCTTGAAGATCTTCGCAAAATAGTTCGGGTCCTCGTACCCGACCAGTTCGGCTATATGGTAGAGTTTAAGCTGCTTATCCATAAGCAGCTTCATCGAGTACTCGATGCGGATTTCCGTGAGATACTGACCGATCGTCTTGCCCGTGCGCTTTTTGAAGAGACCGGAAAGATACGTCGGCGTCAGATAGACGCTCTCCGCAAGCGATTTGACAGAAAGGTTTTTATCGCCGTAATTCGAGCGCATGATGCGGATCACCTGCCATACGGCGGGACAGTTCTCGTCGTCCGCCTGCCACAGTCCGGTCAGCTCATGGGCGCAGTCGCGCACGAAGCCGCCCAGCGCGTCGATCGTCTCGAGCGCCTGCATCCGGCTCATGCCGCCGAGCGCCGCGCCGACGGGCAGCAGCATCGCCGAATACGTGCGCAGCTCCCCGTAGAGAAACTCGCGCTTGATCTCGAGGCCGATGACGAAGAAGAACACCGCCATGAGGCCGTCATTGATCCAGTGCAGCAGCCCCATCTCGAGCACGTACTCCCCTGCCCCGATGGCAATCGGGTAATGCAGCAGATGCTCATACGACTCGGCCAGTGGCGAATTCGCCACGATGAGTGCGAGGATGGCGCAGGCGAGCAGGATGACGCCGCTGCTCGCCTCCCAGCGCAGGAATACCAAGAACGGCTCCGCGATTGCCTGCATGGATTTGATTGTCTCTTTCATAATTCCATCACTTCCTTTTCTTTCCCAAATGATTGATCGCAACAAAGGCCTGCGCCAACGCGCAAAACCCTTATTTTTACTCTACCATAAAAATCTGAGAAAGAAAAGGAACTGCATCACAAAAGCATCACGAAAAATCGTGATGCTCTTGAAATCATGCTTTTGTCTTGCGCCCCAGCAGCTTGACCGGCAGCAGCAGGACGAAGTTGAAGACGAGGATCGTCAGGATCAGCAGCGCGCCGATGCCGTTCGCGATGGCGTCGCGGTCCGGCACGAGGCCCGTGCTCATGAGGTACCAGAGGTGGACGGCCAGCGTCTCGCCGCCTGCCATGACATCCGTGTCGAACATGTGGCGCGATACCGTCGTGCCGGCCGTAAAGATCAGGATGGCCGTCTCGCCGAGCGCACGGCCCGCCGTCAGCGTGATGCCCGTAAGGATGCCCGGCAT
>URQJ01000048.1 GCA_900549945.1 uncultured Oscillospiraceae bacterium | reverse complement strand
CGGCGACCACCGAGATCTACACTCTTTCCCTACACGACGCTCTTCCGATCTCGAGCCTGCCGGTTGTCGAGCGGTTCAACCATCAGAGCGGGATTGCGCCGTACAGCGGCGAGGTGCCCGTGGCGGAGAACAGCCGCGCCGCTTTGCGGGAGGATGCTGCCCTGCGGCAAATCCGGCGCAGCTGCGAGGCGGCGGTGCGCAGCCTCGGCCTTCGGGGACTGGTGCGCATCGACTGCCGCGCGGATGAAAGCGGCGTATACAGGATGTTCGATTTCAACCTGAAGCCGAACATGACGGCCGGCGTGCGGCCCCACCGCATGAATCAGGACAGCCTGACGATGCTCGCGGCCCGCGCCGCGGGGTGGACGTATTTCGACCTGCTCTCCAAAATGGTATCGTGCCGGTGGAAAATGCCGCAGAGGGAGGCGGAGCGCTTCAGCATCCGGCGGGCGCTGCCGCAGGACGCGGAGCGGATCGCGGAGATCTACAGCTCAAATGTGGAATTTCTGCGCCGTCACCTCGGCCGCACGGCAGTCGACCGGGATTTTGTGGTGCGCGAGATGGCGGAAATGGAGCGGGTGGGCTTTTTATCCTGCGTGATCGAGGATTCAGCGCGCGGCGCGTGCATCGGCGTTCTCGATTACAGGCCGGGCGCGTGCGCCTATCTCTCGCTGCTGATGCTGGAGGCGGGCGCGCAGGGCAGCGGGGCCGGCAGGGCCTGCTACGCCTGCTTCGAGCGGGAGCTGCTGCGGCAGGGCGCGTCGTCCGTGCGCATCGATGTGGTGGACGGCTATCCGGGGAATGCAGCCCCGTTCTGGGAAAAGCTCAAATTTGTCCGGTCAGGGCGGACAAATCTGGAGTGGAACGGCTGGAAAACGGAGGCGGCGGTCATGGTAAAACAGCTTCCGGCGCTGTGAAAAGCCCGGCAAAACGGGGTTTTTAGGCGGACCGCAGAGCGAGAGCAGCCGGTGGGGGCGGGAGGCGCAATGGGCTGCGCTGCCGGGCCTATGGGTGCGGAACTTCCTGTATACCGGCGTGGCGCGGAGAAAAACCGCCGTGAAAAACGCGCGGATGCGGAGAAAATATTTTTGAGGGCATCCCGCTGACGCAGAGGCGCGTTTTTTATTGAAAATATTTTGTGCAGAAAGCCTGTGCTGCCTAGAAAACCGCCCAAAATCCTGCGTTTCACCGCTTTTTCTACGAAAAGCCGACCGGACGGGCGCGGGAATGCCCGTGGATTTTGTAAAAACAGGAAGATGAAAGAACAATTTTTAAAAATTGCAAATTGACAAACAGGCTTTCTCATGGTACAATAAAGCAATCATTTACAGGACTGTAGCAAGCTGTCCGGCACTTCTGCGTGAGCGGTGGGCCTAAAAATTGTGCGAAACATCCGGATGTTTCCTTTTTGCTTCCAATTCTGGAAGCAAAAAACGGGAACTGACCGGCGGCACCAAAGCACCCGATTCTCAGCAGAAGGCATTTTTTTATATGCAAAATGTGTTCGCCGAAAAAGGACATGTGTGCGCAGGAAAATGATGTATGCAGGAATGCCTGCTGCGGTTTGCATCACAGCAGCCAAACTTAGAGAAAGAGGAATGATAGCATGGCAAAGTACGTGGTGAAGCGCACGATCCTCGCGATAATTACGGTTATCCTGATCAGCGCGATCACATTTTTTGCAATGTACGCCGTTCCGGGCGGCCCGTTTGACAGCGAAAAAGCGCTGTCGCCCGCGGTTCAGGCGGCATTGGAAGAGCGCTACGGTCTCAATGAGCCCGTCCCGGTCCAGTATGTCAATTATATGCGGCGTCTGGTTACGGAGCTGGATTTCGGCGTGGGACTGAAAACCGGGCGCGACGTTTTCACAACGATTATGACCGGTATGAACGTCAGTGCGAAGCTCGGTTTGTCCGCGGCGGCGGTCGCAATCGTGTTCGGACTGGTACTCGGCTCTGTCGCTGCGCTGAACAGGGGAAAGCTCATCGACCGCTTGGTCGTGTTTTTCTCAACGCTTGCGACCTCGGCCCCGAGTTTTGTTTTGGCAACGCTGCTTCTGCTTGTGTTCTCCATTCAGCTCGGCTGGGTGCCGGCGTGGACAGCCTCGAATCCAAACTATGTCCTGCCGGTTATTTCGCTCGCCATGTATCCGATGGCGTATATCACGCGTCTGACAAAGACCAGTATGCTTGACGCTCTGAATCAGGACTACATCCGCACCGCGCGCGCGAAGGGCGTGCCAAGCTATAAGGTGATTTTCAAGCATGCGCTGCGCAACGCCCTCATTCCGGTCGTTACATACGTGGGCCCGATGATCGCTTTCATTATTACGGGTTCGATGGTTGTGGAGACGATCTTCTCCACCGGCGGCCTCGGGCAGGAATTTGTTTCCGCTATTACGAACCGCGATTACACGATGATCATGGGCACGACGATTTTCCTCGCCGTCCTGATGGTCGTCGCCAACCTGATCACAGATATTGTTTACAAGGTCATTGACCCCAGAATTTCGTTTGATTGAGGAGGCCGGAACGGATTATGACAGATAAAATGCCTAAAAAGAACCTGTTCAGCAGCCAGATCAATCTGAACAAATTCAAGCTCGCCAGCGAGGATGAAAAGCGGCAGAAGGAGGTCATGAGCGAATCCACCACCTTTTTTAAGGACGGCATGAAGAGGCTCATGCGCAACCCCCTTGCGGTCGGCTCCATCATCGTTCTGGCCGTGCTGATCCTGACGATCATCGTGGCGCCGATGATCGTGCCCTACGGCTATGAGGAGATCAACAACATCGACGGCCGCCGCGACCGCACCGCCTCAAACCTCGGCCCGTTCCAGTATTCGGAAACCGAGCAGCAGTGGATGGAGGAGACGGGGGAGTCCCGCTTCCCGCACATCTTCGGCACGGACAGCCTCGGCCGCGATTATTTCATGCGCGTGATCTACGGCACCCGCGTGTCGCTTCTCGTCGGCTTCTTTGCGAGTATCCTCGTTATGATCATCGGCGTTCTGTACGGCTCGGTTGCGGGCTACGCAGGCGGCAAGGTCGACCTGATCATGATGCGTATATGCGATATCATCTATTCGCTGCCTGACCTTTTGATGGTCATTCTGCTTTCGGTCGTGCTGGACGAGACGCTCGGAAAGGCGATCGAGGGCACGGTGTTCGCGAGCGTCGGCAGCAATATGCTCGCGCTGTTCATTGTTTTTGCGCTGCTGTACTGGGTCGGCATGGCCCGCCTCGTCCGCGGCCAGATCCTCACGGTCAAGGAAAACGAATACGTTCTGGCGGCGCGCACCATCGGCACGAAGCCGAGCCGCATCCTCAGAAAGCACATTCTGCCCAACTGCCTCTCCGTCATCATCATCTCGGTGGCGCTGCAGGTTCCTTCCGCAATTTTCACAGAGAGCTACCTGAGCTTCCTCGGCCTCGGCGTATCGGCGCCGATGCCTTCGCTCGGCAGCCTCGCGAACAGTGCGCGCGGCGCGCTGACGAGCTACCCGCATCAGCTGGTTTTCCCGGCGGTTATGATCTGCCTGATCGTTCTGGCGTTCAACCTTTTGGGTGACGGCCTGCGCGATGCGTTTGACCCGAAGCTGAGGAGGTAAGCGACATGAGTGAACATCTCTTATCCGTAAAGGACCTGCACACCTCCTTTACAACCGATAACGGCGAGGTGCACGCGGTCAACGGCGTCTCGTTCAACCTCGACGCCGGCAAGGTGCTCGGCATCGTCGGCGAATCCGGCTCCGGCAAATCCGTCACGGCGTATTCGATCATGCAGATCCTCGCCGAGAACGGCCGCATCACCGGCGGCAGCGTGGAGTACAAGGGCGAGGACATCACGAAATGGAGCAGAAAGCAGATGGCTTCGTTCCGCGGCAAATGTTGTTCGATCATCTTTCAGGACCCGATGACGTCCCTGAACCCGGTGTTTTCGATCGGCAACCAGCTTGAGGAAGCGATCCGCCTGCACACGGACAAAACCAGCAAGGAAGCGCGCGCCCGCGCGATCGAGCTGCTCACGCTCGTCGGCGTCAACGAGCCGGCAAAGCGCGTCAAGCAGTACCCCTACGAGCTTTCGGGCGGCATGCGGCAGCGCGTGATGATCGCGATGGCGCTGGCCTGCGAGCCGGACGTTCTGATCGCCGACGAGCCGACGACGGCCCTCGACGTGACGATTCAGGCGCAGATTCTCGAGCTGATGCAGGACCTGCAGAAGAAGCTCGGCATGGCGATCATCATGGTCACACACGACCTTGGCGTCATCGCCACGATGTGCGACGAGATCATCGTCATGTACGGCGGGCGCGTCTGTGAGCGCGGCACCGCGGATGCGATTTTCTACGAGCCGGCGCACGAGTACACGAAGGGCCTGCTGCGTTCGATCCCGAACGTCGGCAACTCGAAAGAGCGCCTCGTTCCGATCGCCGGCAACCCGATCAACCTTTTGAATATGCCGAGCGGCTGCGCGTTCTGCGCCCGCTGCGACAAGGCCATGAAGGTCTGTCTCGAGCATGTCCCGGCGGAGCGCTGGGTCGGCAAGGATCATCTGGCTTCCTGCTGGCTCAACGATCTCGCGCTGAAGGAGAAAGCGGAGGCGATGCTCGCCGCGGGCTCCTCGATGGCGGATGTGCAGCGGGAGACCGGCTGGATGAAAGATAAGAACGGCGAATGGGGCTACAGCCCGGCCGCCGGGCAGGAATGAGGAGGGACTACCGATGAGCCATGAATATCTGATCGAGGTAGAGCACCTCAAGCAGTATTTCCCGATTCGAACGGGATTTGCAAAGACGACGCCGCTCAAGGCGGTGGACGATATTTCGTTTGCGATCAAGCCGGGCGAAACGCTCGGCCTCGTGGGCGAATCCGGCTGCGGCAAGACGACGGTCGGGCGCAGCCTCCTGCAGCTTTATAAGCCGACGGGCGGCCGCGTGAAATACGAGGGCGAGACGATTTTCGACGCGGGCGACGTTCCGGAGCTCGGCGCCGACGGCAAGCCCGTTCTCGGGGCAGACGGCAAGCCGGCTCATGCAAAGCCGGTTTCGGTCAACATGCTGCCGTACCGCAAAAAGATGCAGATGGTGTTTCAGGACCCGTATTCGTCTTTGAATCCGCGCATGACGGTGGAGGACATCATCGGCGAGCCGCTCGACGTGCACAAGCTGTACGCAAATAAGGCCGAGCGCCGCGAGAAGATCCTCAGCCTGATGGAGCTTGTCGGCCTGAACGCCGAGCATGCGACCCGCTACGCCCACGAGTTTTCCGGCGGCCAGCGCCAGCGCATCGGCATCGCCCGCGCGCTCGCGGTCGATCCCCGTTTTATTGTGTGCGACGAGCCGGTTTCCGCGCTGGACGTTTCGATTCAGGCGCAGGTCGTCAACATGTTCGAGGATTTGCAGCACAAGCTGGGCGTTGCGTACCTGTTTATCGCGCACGACCTCTTGGTTGTCAACCATATTTCCGACCGCATCGCCGTCATGTACCTCGGCAAGATGATGGAGCTGGCGGACGCGGATACGCTGATGAACAGCCCGATCCACCCCTATACGCAGTCTTTGCTTTCCGCGGTGCCGATGCCCGACCCGAAGATCGCGCGCGAGCGCAAGCGCATTGTGCTCGAGGGCGACGTGCCCAGCCCGCTCAAGGCGCCGAGCGGCTGCCCGTTCCGCACTCGCTGCAGTTATGCGACCGAGCAGTGCGCGGCGGAGCGCCCGCAGCTTACGGACCGCGGAAACGGCCATATGGTGGCCTGCTGGAACAAGTGAGCTCCGGCGTAAATCTTGGAAATTTCGGTTTGCGCCCCGGCGCGGCCGTGTTTCAATTCATAAGGCGAAATGCCGAAAATTTTTGGAGGTAAGTAACATGAAAAAGCTGATTGCGCTTCTGCTTGTCCTGACCATGTGTGTTGGTCTTGCGGCTTGCGGAAACACGAGCACGACAACCAGCGCGGACCCGTCTTCCGAAAGCTCCGCGGCCGACGAGAGCAGCACGGATGAGTCCAGTGCGACTGTCGATGAGGATGCGATCGATCCGGTCAACGGCTGGGCGGAGTACGACGCGCTGATCGATGAGATCCGCACCTGCACGGATACCGCGAAGCGTGCCGAGCTGATGCATCAGGCGGAAGATATGCTGATGGAGACCGGCGCGCTGATGCCGCTGTTCTTCAATGCGGATATTTATCTGCAGAAGGATTACCTGACGAATGTATATGCTACGCCGTTCGGCTACAAGTATTTTATGTTCGCGAAGCTGGAGAACGGCTCCGATACGCTGCGCGCTTATCTGGCCTCTGAGCCGGATAAGCTGGACCCGGCGCTCAACTCTACGGTTGACGGCGCGATCCTTGCGATCAACGCTTTTGCGGGCCTGATGACCTACGACGCGGAGGGCAAGCAGGTCAACGACCTTGCGGAGAACATCGAGATGACGGAGGACGGCCTGACCTACACCGTCACGCTGAAGGACGACCTGAAATGGTCGAACGGCGACCCGCTCAACGCGAACGATTTCGTTTATTCCTGGAACCGCGCGGCGAACCCGCTGACGGCTTCCGACTACGGCTATATGTTTGCGCCGATCAAGGGCTATGCCGAGATGACGGAGATGGACGAGGAAGGCAACTTTGTCAATCCCGACGCTAAACTCGATGTCACGGCTTCCGAGGACGGCAAAACGCTGACGATCAACCTCGAATATCCCTGCGCATATTTCTATGATCTTCTTGCGTTCCCGACCTACTTCCCGGTCCATCAGGCTTCCGTTGAGGCTGCGGACCCGGACGGCACGAACCCGGGCGCATGGGCGCTTGAGGCCGGCTTCGTTTCCAACGGCGCTTACACGCTGACGAAGTGGGAGCACAACAGCTCCATGACCTATGAGAAGAACCCGAATTACCACCGTGCGGACGAGGTCACGATCGAGAAGCAGGAGTTCATGCTCTCCTCCGACGAGAACGCAACCTTCGCGGCTTACAATGCCGGCAACCTTGATTTCTCCGACGGCATTCCGACCGCTGAGATCGCGGGTGTCAAGGAAAGCTCTGAATTCTATGTTGTCGATACGCTGGGCGTCACGTATGTTTCCTTCAATGTCACGAGCGACCTGTTCGACGGCATGACTGCGGCTGAGGCGAACACGTTCCGCCGCGCGCTGGCTCTGCTTGTTGACCGTGACTATATCGTTACGAGCATCACGCAGACCGGTCAGGTTCCGGCGGATTCCTTCATTCCGTACGGCTGCCTCGACGGCAACGGCGAAGAATTCAAGAATACATCCTATTACAGCGCAGATCCGGCCGACTTTGAGGCGAATGTCGAAGAGGGTATCGCGATGCTCGAATCCATTGGCTACAAGTTCGATGGCGGCGTGCTCTCCGCTGAAACGCCGATCAACTTCGAGTACATTGTAAACACGCCGGGCCAGAACGTTGACATTGCTGAGGCGCTGCAGCAGGACTTCGCTGCGGTCGGCATCAACATGACGATCAAGGAGCAGGAGTGGAACGTCTTCCTGAATGAGCGCAAGGCCGGCAACTTTGATGTTTGCCGCAACGGCTGGATCATGGATTACAGCGATCCGTTCAACATGCTCGAGATGTGGACCACCGATTCCGGCAACAACGATTGCCAGCTCGGCCGCTATGACGGCTGGGACAAGTAAGTTTCCCGGAACAGTATTCTAAACGAATCCGGCGCTGTGCAAGCGGCGCCGAAGCGGACGGCCCCCGCCGGGGTAAAAACCGGCGGGGGCCGTTTTTTTGTACGGGGCTGACGGCGTGCGAAGCGGCAGGCTTGCTGCCGCGCGGAAAGCGGAAGGAAAGGCCGCCGCACCGCGGCATGTGACGCGCAGGTGTTTTTCCAAAAGAGCGTGCCCTCATGGGCCTCAGGTGAGCGGCCGCCCCGCCGGTTTTTCGAATAAAGAAAGAGGACTGCGCCGCCGGTGTGCCGGAAGTGCAGTCCTCTCCATTTGTTTTTACAGAAGCTCTTTCATTTCGGTGACGTGTGCGCGGATTTTCTCGAAGCTCTCCTGACTGATTACATGCTCAATGCGGCAGGCGTCCTCCACGGCGGTTTCGCGCGGCACGCCGAGATACACGAGCCAGTCTGAAAGGAGCCTGTGGCGCTCGTACATGCGCGAGGCGATCTCCATACCGCTTTCCGTGAGCGTGATGAAGCCGTCGGCATCCACCTGAATGAAGTGGTTTTCCCGCAGCTTTTTCATGGCGACGCTGACGCTCGGCTTGGTGAAGCGCAGCTCGGTGGCAATATCGATTGAGCGCACGTGCGCGTTTTTTTCGGAAAGAATCAGAATCGTCTCCAGATAGTTTTCGGCGGATTCCTGAATCTTCACGGCAAACCCCCCCTTTTTACGATGATAGGATATTTTAATAAGTATACCACATTGCGGTGAGAAATTCAAATTGTTTTTATCGGAAATTACAAAGCTATTTTTTCTGCGGCGGCTGGAATTTGCAAAGGCAATATGATAAAATAATAATACAGGTATAAAGGGGATAGGGATATGGGAAAATTTGTGATTCGAAGAACGGAAACCGGCGTGGTGTTTCACCTCAAGGCGCGAAATGGTGAGACGGTAGCCGTCTCGCAGCTTTACGCGAGCATGGAAGCCTGCTACAAGGGCATTGAGAGCGTGATCCGCCATGCGGCGCTGGCCGCGGTGGAGGACCAGACCGCGCGGGGGTTCGCGCCGGAGAAGCACCCGAAATTCGAGATCTACCGCGACCGCGCGGGCCGGTTCCGCTTTCGGCTGCTCGCCAGAAACGGGCAGAACATCGCGGCGGGCTCAGGCTACAGCACGAAGGAAAACTGCAGGAAAGGGATCGAATCCCTGCGCCGCCAATGCGCGGAGATGCCGGAGATCGTCGTGCAGGGCACAGAAGAATAAAGCGCATAGAGCAAGAACCCTGCCGGTCGTTCCCGGCAGGGTTCTTGCAGTCTTATTCTAGGAACGCGAATGATTTATCGTATGCTTTGGTTGGGGATGCGCCCGGGCGGGCTTATCCAAAAGCGCAGGGGCGCGCGAAAAACGGGTTTTCTGCGCACACGCCCTTGTGTGTTTGTGTCTGCGGTTTTGTTTATATGCGGTACATCAGATCCGCATAGGTCGGGTACGGCCAGTATTTTGAGGAGACGAGCGTCTCCATTTCGTCTACGACGGCGCGGAGCTCCGTCATCGTGGGGATCACGCTGTCTTTGTAATAGGCGGCGACCGCGATCGGGTCCTCGTCGGCCTCGCGCACGCCGATGACGGCGCTGTCCAGCGTGGAGAGCTTCTCGTAAGCGCAGTCCTCGAGGCCGGAGAGGCGCTTGATGATGTCGAGCTCCGCTCTGCACGGAATGTCTCCGCCGATCGATTTCTTGCGCAGCACGCTGTCCGTCAGCTCGGCGACGTAGGCCGAAACGGCGGGGAGAATATCGCGCTTGACCATGTCGCTCGCGGTGAGCGCTTCGATATGGATGGTTTTCGAGTAGGTCTCGAGGATGATGTCCTCGCGGGAATGCACCTCGACCTCGTTGTAAATTTTATGGTCGGCGAAGAGCTTCAGGTTCTTCGGGTCCGAGTAGTGCGGTAGGGCGTCCACCGTGGTGCGCAGGTTGGTGAGGCCGCGTTTTTCCGCCTCGAGCTTCCACGCGTCCGCATAGCCGTCGCCGTTGAAGATGATGCGCTTGTGCTCCTTGATGACGCGCCGGATGAGCGCGTTGAGCGCGCCGTTGAAATCCTCTTTGCCCTCGAGCTCGTCGGCAAACTGCCGGAGCTCCTCGGCGAGAATCGTGTTCAGCATGATGTTCGGACATGCGATGTTGAGCTGCGAGCCGAGGCTTCTGAACTCGAATTTGTTGCCGGTAAAGGCAAACGGCGAGGTTCTGTTGCGGTCGGTTGTATCCTTCGCGAAGGTCGGCAGCACGTTGACGCCGATTTCCAGATTGACGCGCAGCGTGCCGCCGTAGACGGTGCCGGTTTCGATCGCGTCGAGGATCGCGGTCAGTTCGTCGCCGAGGAAAACGGAGATGATCGCCGGCGGCGCCTCGTTGGCGCCGAGGCGGTGGTCGTTGCCCGCGGAGGCGACGGAAATGCGCAGCAGGTCCTGATACTCATCGACGCCCTTGATGACCGCGGCGAGGAAGAGGAGGAACTGCGCGTTTTCCTGCGGCAGCTTGCCCGGCTCAAACAGGTTTTTGCCCGTATCGGTCGAGATCGACCAGTTATTGTGCTTGCCGGAGCCGTTGACGCCGGCGAACGGCTTTTCGTGCAGCAGACATACGAGGCCGTGGCGCTGGGCGACGTTCTTCATCGTCTCCATCGTGATCTGGTTGTGGTCGGTGGCGACGTTCGTCGTCGAGAAGATCGGCGCCAGCTCGTGCTGCGCGGGCGCGACCTCGTTGTGCTTCGTCTTTGCGAGGATGCCGAGCTTCCAGAGCTCCTCGTCGAGCTCCTTCATAAACGCGGCGATGCGCGGCTTGATCGCGCCGAAATAGTGGTCCTCAAGCTCCTGACTCTTCGGCGCGCGCGCGCCGAACAGCGTGCGGCCCGTGAAGAGCAGGTCGGGGCGCTGGTCGTAGAGCTTCTTATCGATCAGGAAATACTCCTGCTCGGCGCCGACCGTTGTGATGACGCGCTTCGTCGCCGTGTCGCCGAACAGGCGGAGAATGCGCACCGCCTGCGCGCTGAGCGCCTCCATCGAGCGCAGAAGCGGCGTTTTCTTGTCGAGCACCTCGCCGCCGTAGGAGCAGAACGCCGTCGGGATGTAAAGGGAGTTGTCCTTGATAAACGCATAGGAGGTCGGATCCCACGCCGTGTAGCCGCGCGCCTCAAAGGTGGCGCGCAGGCCGCCGGAGGGGAAGGAGGAGGCGTCCGGCTCGCCCTTGATGAGCTCCTTGCCGGAGAATTCCATGATGATCCGGCCGTCGGCGGTCGGGGAAATGAAGCTGTCGTGTTTTTCGGCGGTGATGCCGGTCATCGGCTGGAACCAGTGCGTGTAGTGCGTCGCGCCGTTTTCAACAGCCCAGTCCTTCATGGCGTTTGCAACCGCGTTGGCCACGTTGATGTCGAGATCCTTGCCGTTGTCGATCGTCTTGCGCAGGGACTTGTAGACGTCCTTCGGAAGCCGCTCGCGCATGACACCGTCGTTAAAGACCATGCTCGAGAAGAGATCCGGCACGCTCTTGTGTGTTGTGCAGCTCATAAAACCACTCTTTCCTCATTCATAATTGTCTCCGGTCACACGGGAAACGTATGTACCGAAAAAGGCGCTGAGGATGAAAGCTCCAAACGAGCTTCAACCACAGCGCCTTTGCTATGCTATGAGTCGTATTTTACAACCTTTCCGCACCGTTTGTCAACACTCTTTTTCCGTGCGGCCCGAAATTGCGGGAATGCGACAACGAAGCGCGCTGTGCGTGCGAAATTTATGGGGATAAAGACGGGCGCTGCGGGCTGGAATTCCCCGCGGACATAAGCGCTGCCGGCCGGCGGCGGGCTGAGGCGCGGGGGGATT
>URQJ01000047.1 GCA_900549945.1 uncultured Oscillospiraceae bacterium | reverse complement strand
AGCCCGAAAACCCGCATGAATACTAAGAAAAATTGGGTGACATCTTTTTTGTCACTCCATCATGGTGCGGGCAACAGGATTTGAACCTGCACACCGAGGTACCAGAACCTAAATCTGGCGCGTCTGCCAATTCCGCCATGCCCGCAAAAATAATATCGACTGATTTATTATATCGTATTTTGGAGAAAAATCAAGCCCTAAATAAAACAGAAAGGGCTTCGGGCGCAAAAAACGGCCGAAGCCCCGCTTGTTTTATTCCACAGCGTTTTCGATGGCCTCGAGAACCGTGTCGTAATCCGCTTCGGTGACGAGGAAGGAGATCTCCACCTCGGAGGTTGTGATCAGCCGGATATCCGCGTCGCTCGAGGCGATCGCGCTGAATACGCGCGCGGCCATGCCGGGCGTGTTTTTCATCTGGGGATCGTAGACGGAGATCTTGTGGTTGACGCTGCTCACGATTACCTTGATGCCGGTTTCTGTTTTCAGCGTGTTCATCAGCGCGAGCACGTCGATGAGATCCTGATCGGAGATCGTGAAGGAGAGGCCCGCATTTGCGCCGTGATTCGGCGGCATAGAGATCATATCGATGTTGACCTTCAGCGCGGAAATGCGCTCGAACACGTCGGCCATGAAGGTGGTCGTGGCCGGACTGCCCTGCAAGGTGACCAGCGTAATGCCGCTGACCGTGCTGATTTGCGTTGTACCCATCTGTTTATTCCCCCCTTTCTCAGATCATATCAGACATATCGTACAGGCCGGGCGCCTTGCCGCACATATAAACCGCGGCGTTGACCGCGCCGGTCGCGAAAAGCTCCTTCGACTGCGCAGAATGCGAGAGCGTGATCACCTCGTGATTGCCGGCGAAAATGACCTCGTGCTCGCCGACGATCGTGCCGCCGCGGACGGCGTGCAGGCCGATCTCGCTCTTCCCGCGCTTTTTCCGCTGGGCGTGGCGGTCGTACACATACTGCGTTTCGCCGTCGCGCACGCCGGCGATGGCGTCGGCCAGCATGAGCGCCGTGCCGCTCGGCGCGTCAATCTTCTGGTTGTGGTGCTTCTCGATGATCTCGATGTCGAACTGGCCGCCGAGTACCTTGGCCGCCTTTTTAGAAAGCTCGATCAAAAGGTTGATGCCGAGCGACATGTTGCGCGAATAAAAGACGGGCTGCGTCTGCGCGGCGGCCTTCAGCGCTTCCACCTGCTCTGCGCTGTAGCCGGTCGTGCAGAGCACGGCGGGAATGCCGCCCTTCTGCGCGGCGTAGCTGAGGATCGGCGTGAGGAGGGAGGGGTGGGAGAAATCGACGATGACGTCGACCGGCTCCTCGACCGCCTCGATCTGCGTGTAATTTGGAAAAGCGGCGGAAGCGTCGCGGATCAGATCCACGCCCGCCGCGATCGTGCAGTCCGTACGGTCGGCGACGAGCTGCTGCACGGCGCGCCCCATCTTGCCGAAGCATCCGCAGAGAAGAATTCTAACCAATTTTATCAGTCCTTATCTTTGAGAGATCCGTTATGAAAAAGGCGGCCCTGCACGCCTGATACAGCGGGAAAGGCCGCCTTATAGGCAGGGCTTACGCGAGTTTTACGTGCTCGCCCAGCGCGGCGCGCAGCTTCCCGAGCATCGGCGCCGACATATCGGTGAGCGGCAGGCGGCAGCGGCCGCAGTCAAAGCCCATCATATTGAGCGCCGCCTTGACGGGGATCGGGTTGACGTCCATGAACAGGGCGTTCATCAGGTCGACATAGCGGCTCGTCATCGCGCGCGCGTCCGCGAGCCGGCCCTCGAGCGTCGCCGCGGCGAGCTCGTGCATCTCCTTGGGCAGGACGTTCGCGAAAACGGAGATGACGCCCTTGCCGCCCATCGCGAGGATCGGCAGGGTCTGCACATCCTCGCCCGAGTAAACCGCGAGTTCATCGCCGCAGAGCTGCATGGTCTTGGCCAGCGCGGAGACATCGTGGTTCGCCTCCTTGGTGGCGACGATGTTCGGGTGCTTTGAAAGCTCGCAATACGTTTCGGGCAGAATGTTGAGGCCGGTGCGGCCGGGGACGTTGTAGACGACGCAGGGGATATGCACGCTGTCCGCGATGCAGTTAAAGCTCTCGATCAGCCCGCGCTGCGAGGTCTTGTTGTAGTACGGCGTGACGAGCAGGAGGCCGTCTGCGCCGAGCGCTTCCGCCTCCTGGGAAAGCTCGACGGCAAACCGTGTGTCGTTGCTGCCGGTGCCGGCGATAACTGGGATGCGCCCATTTACCTTTTTGATCGTGAAATCGATGACCTTCGTGTGCTCCTCGCCGGAAAGCGTCGCCGCCTCGCCGGTCGTGCCGCAGGTGATGATCGCATCGGTGCCGTTTTCGATCTGGTACTCGATCAGCCGCTCAAGTGCTTCGTAGTTGACCGACATATCCGGGTTGAACGGCGTGACGAGCGCGACGCCGGAGCCCGTAAAAATAACCTTTTTCATGCAGAAAAAAACCTCCTGAAGCTGAAAATCAGTCGAAATAGCCCTTCTTGGCGAGGAGCTCCGCCATCAGAACGCCGCCGCCGGCCGCGCCGCGCAGCGTGTTGTGCGAAAGGCAGACGAATTTGTAATCGTACTGGGTGTCGGGGCGGAGGCGGCCGATCGAAACAGCCATGCCGCCCTCAAGATCGCGGTCGAGCTTCGCCTGCGGGCGGTCCGCCTCGGTGAAGTAGTGCAGGAACTGCTTCGGCGCGCTCGGCAGCTCGAGCTCCTGTGCGGGGCCGCGGAATTCGGTCCAGCGGCGGATAATCTCCTCGGCAGGCGCCTTCTTTTCAAGGGACATGAACACTGCCGCCGTGTGCCCGTCGGAAACCGGCACGCGGAAGCACTGCGCGGTGATCGAGGGGGCAGAGGCGTTGACGATCTCCCCGTTTTCGATGTGGCCCCAGATCTTCATCGGCTCCTGCTCGGACTTTTCCTCCTCGCCGCCGATGTAAGGAATCACGTTGTCGAGAATGTCGGGGTATGTCTCAAAGGTTTTGCCGGCGCCGGAGATGGCCTGATACGTGCAGGCGAGCACCTTCGTGACGCCGAGATCCATCAGCGGGTGAATCGCCGGCACATAACTCTGCAGCGAGCAGTTCGACTTGACGGCGATGAAGCCGCGCTTTGTGCCGAGGCGCTTTCTCTGCGCCTCGATGACTTCGGCGTGTTCGGCGTTGATCTCCGGCACGATCATCGGGACGTCCGGCGTGCCGCGGTGCGCGCTGTTGTTCGAGATGACCGGGCACTCCTTTTTGGCGTAGGCCTCCTCAAGCGCGCGGATCTCCTCTTTCTTCATATCGACGGCGCAGAAAACAAAATCGACCTTTGAGACGATCTCGTCGATGTCTGCGGTGGCGTCGAGAACGACCGTATCGCAGAGCGCGGCCGGGATCGGATTTTTCATGGCCCAGCGCTTTTCCACGACGCTTTTATACGTCTTACCGGCCGAACGGGCCGAAGCCGCGAGTGCGGTAACCTGAAACCACGGGTGGTTCTCGAGCAGCGTGGCAAAGCGCTGGCCGACCATGCCTGTGCAGCCGATGATGCCGACATTATACTTTTTCATTGTTTTTCACCCGACCTGTGTGTGCAGGTCATCCTTTCCAAAACAGAAATTGCCGCTCGTTTGATTTTTGAGCGAAAAAAAACCGGTTGAAATCCGGTCATCCATACAATATAATAGATATGCGCGGGCCTTCCGTTTCGGGAAAACACCGATAGCACTCCATCACAAAGCAGATGACAGTTGCAGGGCTATTCGCCGCAGCAACCAGATCCCCGCGCGCCACGATCGCCGGAACCTTCGGCGGTGTGTCCTTTCCCGCACGGCCCATCGGCTCATGGCAGCCGGGCCGACGGTATTCATACAAACCGCGCCTCTATCCTTATTATAATACATGGAATAGAGATTGTTGTCAATTTATTTGACGAAATTTCTTCCGGGGATTTGCGGCTATTCTTACAGATTGGACTGAGAAATTTGACAACGGAAACCTTACAGACGAAAGATTTTGACTTTTACCTGCCGCAGGAGCTGATCGCCCAGACGCCGATCGAGCCGCGGGACGCCTCGCGCCTGATGGTGCTCAACAAAGAGACCGGTGCTTTGGAGCACCGGCATTTTTGCGATATTGTCGATTACCTGAACCCCGGCGACTGTCTCGTGCTCAACAATTCCCGCGTGCTGCCGGCGCGCATTTACGGCGTCAAGAGGGATACGGGCGCGCACGTGGAGTTCCTGCTGCTTAAAAACTGCGGGAACAATGTGTGGGAAGCGCTCGCAGGCCCCGGCAAGCGCGCAAAGACCGGCGCTGTTTTCACCTTTGCGGGCAGCGCGATGACCTGCGAGGTCGTGGAGGTCAAGCCGGACGGCAACCGGATGCTCCGCTTTGACTGTGCCGGCAATTTTTTCGCAGAGCTCGATAAGATCGGGCAGATGCCGCTGCCGCCCTATATCAAGGAAAAGCTCGCGGACAAGGAGCGCTACCAGACGGTGTACTCGAAAGAGGAGGGCTCCGCCGCCGCGCCGACGGCCGGCCTGCATTTCACGCCGGCGCTGCTCGAGAAGATCCGAGCAAAGGGCGTGGAGATCGCGTTCGTCACGCTGCACGTCGGCCTCGGTACCTTCCGGCCGGTCAGCGTGGAGAAAATTCAGGAGCACAAGATGCATGCGGAGCACTACTGGATGCCGAAGGAGACGGCCGATGCGATCAACGCAGCCAAAAGGCGCGGCGGCAAGGTGGTAGCGGTCGGCACGACGAGCTGCCGCACGATCGAGTCTGTCGCCGCAAAGTGCGGGGAGATCCGAGAGGACGACGGCTGGACCGATATTTTCATCTATCCGGGTTATCAGTTCCGCGGGCTCGACGCGCTGATCACGAATTTCCATCTGCCGGAAAGCACGCTGATTATGCTCGTTTCCGCGCTTGCCGGGCGCGAAAATATTCTGAATGCCTACAATACCGCCGTGAAAGAGCGCTACCGCTTCTTCAGCTTCGGTGATGCCATGTACATTGGGTGAGAAAATATGAGATAAAAAAGCGAGCCCGCAAAGGCGCAGCGTTCCTGCGTCCTTGCGGGCTCTTGCGCTTTAGCCGAAAGGGGGCGGCGGGGCAGTCCTGCACGCCGATGCTTACCGGGCGCTTTTTCTCCATATATGTCGGAGAATTTGGCGGGGTAATGTTTATATATCCGTAGATTGTAGGCTGCATTTATTTTGATTTATTCCGAATTTTGGAAATAAAATTCCTTTTCGGGAAGTGCATTTCCTCTTATGCTAAAGGTGTGGGGGGAGGTGATTCCAATGAGAATGAACGGAATAGAAGCGGCGGGGCGTTTCGGCGCCGCGCAGGTGCGCTCGGGCGTCTGTGTGCGCGGCCAGCGTAAGGGCCGCAGAACGGTGCCGGCATGTGGGGCGCCAGACCGGAATCCGGTGCGGCATAGGCGCCGGTATATCCGTGCCGAGTTTGTACGCCATCGCGGGCTGTCTCGCGCGCAGCCCTGAGAATCCGCGGATCGCCGCATACATTTCGGAAGGAAGGGAATAGTTTTATGGAAAACTGTGACGTTCTGCAAACCTATGCCCTGTGGGCAGGAACATCGATTCCGGATAAGATCCCGGGCATTCCCTTTGCAGATCTGGACGTATATGAGGACGAAAGGCAGCTCAGAAGCCACCTTTTTTACCTTGTGCCGGATATCTCGTCCGGCAGGCTGCGCTGCTTCTTTTATTTTGAGGACAATCTCTTCGCGAAGGACAGCGACGGAGAGCTGACGCTGCTCGAATCCTCTCTGCATTTGCTTTCGCAGTGACCGCCATACATATGGAGGAGGGGCCGGCTTGTGCCGGTCCTTTTCTTTATGGTGCGAGAGCGGCGCTGCTGAACGCAGCCTTGTTTATATTCAGGCGTAAATTCACATGCAGATGCGGCGTTTCTCCACGAAAAATTCACAATCCCGTGGTATACTCCGCGCGGGTGATTGCTTATGAAGAATATTTTAATTGTAGAGGATGAGCCGGATATTCAAGAATTGCTGCGGGCTTACCTGCGGGATGCCGGGTATAGAACGGCTGTGGCCGGAGACGGCGTGGAGGCGCTGAGCCTGTTTGCGCAGCAGACCTTTGACCTGATCCTGCTGGATCTCATGCTGCCGAAGATCGACGGCTTCGGCGTCTGCGAGCTGATCCGCCAGCAGTCTCCGGTGCCCATCCTGATGCTAACCGCACTGGACGGGGAACAGGAGCAGCTTCGGGGCTTCGGCCTGAATATCGACGACTATGTGACGAAGCCCTTTTCCATGCCGGTCCTGCTGGAAAAGCTGCGGGTGATTTTACGCCGCAGCGGCAGTGCGGCGGCGCAGAGCTGCGTGCGGTACCGAGATGTGCTTTTGAAGCTGGATGAGCGCGAGGCGCTTTTGAGCGGCCGCCCTCTGGAGCTGACCGCGCGGGAATTCGACTTGCTGCACACCCTTCTGGCCGTGCCCGGGCGCGTGTTTACGCGGGAGATGCTGCTTTCGCGCCTTTGGGGCTACGATTTCTACGGGGATGACCGGGTGGTGGACAGCCACATCAAAAACCTGCGGCGCAAGCTCGGGCGCGACTATATCGAAACGGTGAGGGGGCTGGGCTATCGTGCTGCGAAGGAAGATCGCTGAAAGCCTGACCATCCGCATTTTTCTGATTACCGCCGCGATCCTGCTCTTTGCGGTCGGCGCCACCTTTGCGCTGATCGCATGGGCTACGCCGCTCACCTACACGGCTGTGGTCAACGAGGATCTGACGCGGCTTACGAAAAATCTGGCGGAGGCGCTTTCAAACACGGATTTAAAGGACAGCGGGCCGCTGCTGGACGCGTTCGTTCGGTCCGCCGGCGCGGACGTGACGCTGCTCGATGCGGACGGGCAGGCTGTTAATACCGGCTCCAAGCTCGCGCTGTCGCCGAGAAGTGTGGCGGACAGTGCAGAAACGACACGGGACGATACAGACGCGGAGGAGACCGGCGTCACGTGGGTCACGGATATAGGCGGGGAGCAGGAGGTGGCCTTTACGTTCTCCGAGCAGGACACGATCGCCTGCGAGGTGCAGCTTGCAGATCAGACGGAGCGCTGTATTCTCTATGTTACGCCCCGGGTGAAAGCGGAAAATCTGGCTGTGCGCGCTCTGCTTCAGATGGCGCCGTGGCTTGTGCTGGTTCTGACCGCCGTTTCGCTTGTGTGCGCGCTCGTCTATTCCCGCTGCATCACGCGGCCGATCGTCCGCCTCAGCGGCATTGCGGGCAGAATGGCGGAGCTCGATTTCGGCTGGGTGTGCCGGGAGAAGCGCCGGGATGAGATCGGCGCGCTGGGCCGCAGCTTGGACGAACTTTCCCGGCGGCTGTCCGCCGCGCTGACAGAGCTGGAGGGTGCAAACCGCGCCCTGCGGGGCGAGGTGGAGCAGGAGCGGGAGCTGGACCGCCAGCGGACGGCCTTTTTCTCCGCCGCCTCTCACGAACTGAAAACGCCGGTCACAATCCTGAAGGGGCAGCTTTCCGGGATGCTGGAGGGCGTGGACGTCTATCGCGACCGGGACAAGTACCTGCTGCGCTCTTTGCAGGTGACGGGCCGCATGGAGAACCTCATCCGCGAAATGCTGGAGATCTCCCGCATGGAGGCCGGTGCGACGGCGGTTCGTTCGGAGACGGTGGAACTTGCCGAACTTCTGCGGCGGCAGCTCGCCCTGTATGAGGAGCTGTTTAGGCAGCGGGGCCAGCGCCTGACGGCTGCGCTGACCCCGGGCGCCGCGGTTTCCGGAGATCCGGCCCTGCTGGGCAGAGCCGCGGGCAATCTGCTTTCGAATGCCGCGCTCTATTCCGCGGAGGGAGCGGAAATCCGGGTGTGGTGCGGATTGTTCGAAGGGCAGCCGGCGCTGACGGTGGAAAACACCGGGGCGCATATCAGTGAGACGGCGCAGCCCCATCTCTTTGAGGCGTTTTACCGCGGGGAATGTTCCCGAAGCCGCGCGACCGGCGGCAGCGGCCTCGGCCTTTATCTGGTGCAGATGATTTCGGCGCGGCACGGGGCCAGCTGCTCGATTGAGAACACGGCGGAGGGCGTGCGCGCGGTGATCCGCTTTGCCGGCGGCGTGGAATTATAAACGCAGCGGGGCGCCGTTCTCCACGAAAAACACATAATCGCTCCATGCGCGCTTCATATGCGGGCGGTATCCTGACACTGCAATTCAAGCAGAAAGGATACTGAATCATGCAAATTGAACTTCAAGATTTATGCCTGACCTACCCAAATGGAAAGCAGGCGCTGCAGCACCTGAATCTTTCGCTGTGCGCGCCCAGCCTGATCGGCCTGCTGGGGCCGAACGGAGCGGGAAAATCCAGCCTGATGAAGCTGCTCGTGACCGCGCTGACGCCCACATCCGGCAGCATTCGGGTGGACGGCTGCCCGCTGGACAAGGCAGAGCGGCAGCTCAAGGCGAGCCTCGGCTACCTGCCGCAGGATTTCGGACTGTTCGACGAATTGACGGTGGTGCAGTTTTTGGACTACATGGCGGCGCTCAAGGGACTGCGCGCGCCGAAGGCCGCAATCGAGACGGCTGTGCACGCGGTGAATCTGGAGGAAAAGGCGAAAGCGAAAATCCGCACGCTGTCCGGCGGGCAGCGCCAGCGCGTCGGGATCGCGCAAGCGCTGCTCGGCGATCCTGCGCTCCTGATTTTCGATGAGCCGACGGTGGGGCTGGACCCGGAGGAGCGGATCCATTTCCGCAATCTGTTCTCCAAAACCGCCGAAAACCGGCTGGTTCTGCTGTCAACACATATCATCGACGACGTGCAGTCAGTGTGCGGCCAGCTCATCGTCATCGACGGCGGCAGGATCCTGTTTGCCGGTACGCCGGAAAAGCTGATCCAGCTCGCGGCGGGCCATGTGGGGAGCTTTTGGGAGCGGGAGGCCGCCCGGGATCAGGGGCTGCACATCACGGCCCGGGTCAATACCGGCCGGGGCGTTCGCTGCCGGGCGGTGGCCGATTCCCTGCCGGCGTACGCCCAACCGGAGGAGCCGTCTTTGGAGGACGCCTACCTCTACTTGATTTCAGGTGAGGTGCGCCGATGAACACGCTGCGTTTATTCCCGCAGGAGCTGCGGCGGCTTCTGCAAAGCCGGCTGACCGGGCTCACTGTGCTGCTGACCGTCCTTTCGCCGCTGGTGGGACTGGTGCTTTACCGGCCCGCCGATGCGGACACGATGCTTTCCGTGTACCTTGCGAATCCCGCGCTTGCGGGGGGCGCGGCGGGCGGCATCCTGTTTGGCCTTCTGGCCGTGTACGAGTGGGACCGGGCCGCCCGGTGCCGGGCCGATAGGCTGACCGATGCGGCGGTTTCCCCGCTCATTCTGTCTCTTGCGCGCCTGTTCGCCCTTTTAACGGCGGCACTGCTGGCGGCATGCCTGACTGCGGCGGTCTGGTTTCCGGTCAGCCGGGTGCTGATCGGCTCCGTGTTTGACGGCACGGACTACATTCTCGCGTATCTGCTGTTTATGGGGCTCGCCCTGCCGCTGTCGATTCTGGCGGCCTCGGCCTTCTACCAGTTTACCCGGCGGGCCGACCTGTCCGCCGTGCTTTTTGCGGCGTTTGCCGGGCTGAGCCTCACCGTCTGGGCGGAGAATTGGCAGCTTTGCTGGCTGAACCCGAGCGTTTGGGCTTTGTCCGATGATTTCTCTAACAACCGAATTTTCCGCTCCGCGGCCTATATGCGTCTGACTTGGCTCGCGGCGCTCGCCGGCGTGTGGGCGCTGTCCTACCTCTGCATCCGCCAGCACGGAAAGGGCTTTTTCGGCTCGCTCTGCCGGAGCGCCCGCCGTGCCTACCGGCCGTTGATCGCCGTGCTTTTGCTGACCTGCGCCGGCTTCGCGTATGCGGCGCAGCCCTTTGTGGATCAGAGCAATCCGGATCAGACGGTGATGACCTTCTACGAGATCCCGTATGCAGAGGGCGTGACCTGCTCGGGGCGCAGCGCAGAGGTGTATCCGGATACCGCGGCCGGAACCCTGCGGGGCCGGGCGGCCTTTGCGTTTCAGAACACCTCCGGCCGGGCGCAGACGGTTTCCTTCGGCGTCACCCCCGGCTATATCGTCACAAATGTGCGGGCAAACGGCGCGGACGTGCCCTTCTCTTTGGGCGATTATCAGGAATTCAACGAAGCCTTGCTGGAGGTCACAATTCCCGCAGAGGCGCAGGTGGAACTGACGATGGAATACGGCGGCTTTCCACAGGAGGACCGCAGCCTCTCCTCGATGCAGGGCGGCAGGGAGATCAGCGACACGTACATTTGTCTTGAGAACGCCGCGCTGTCGCCGCGTCTGCTGAACGTGCTGCCTGCCGGTGAGACGTACCCCGTGGAAATCGAGATCACGCTGCCGGATCACATGACCGTGCTCCCGTTCGGCGCAAGCGAGGCGGAACGTGTGGCGGAGCATGAAAACGGGACGGTGACCTGGCGCTATGCAGACACCGGAACCGGCGGGAGTCTCTACGCCGGCGACTATATCCGGGAGGATATTCAGGCCGGCGGCATCACCGTCGAATTCTATTACGGGCGCAAACATCAGGCGGTTATGGAGGCCGCCGGGGCGGCGGAGGCTGTAGAAGCCGTGGTGAACTACTGTACGGCGCATTACGGCGCGCTTTCTTTCGGCGGAGACAGCCTCAAGCTGATTCAGAGCCGGGTTGCAGGCGGCGGCTATGCCTCGGACGGCGCGAGCCTGCTGGATGAGGCCGACTTCGCCGCCCTCAATCTTAAAAACAGCGATAAGGGCGCCGCGGCCGGCGAGGTGATGATCCACGAACTGGTCCACCAGTGGTGGGGCCTCGGCAATATGTTTGACACGGCGGGCGACGACGCTTGGTCGGCGGAGGGCCTGACCGTCTACACGACCTACCGCATCGCAAAGGCGCTCTACGGGGAAGAATATGCCCGTGAAAACTATGTGGAGCACTGGCAGCAGGCGGTGGAGGAATACAGCCAAAATTTCTACGTGCGCAATCCGGATTTTCTGGAAGCGCTGCCGGAAGATAAGCAGCTCGAGATTTCGAACAGCCTCTCCTATGTGCGGCAGTACAGCGAGATGCCGCTGAAAATTTTAAAGGCAGAGGCGCTGGTGGGCGGCGAGGCCGCTATGGATCAAATCTTGAACGGGCTTTTCAATCGGGAGCTGGACCCCGCGTATCCCTATTTGACCTATCAGGTATTTTTGGATGCCTGCGGCCTGACGGAGGAGGATGTAACCCTTGATTAAAATATTTGCTTATGAATGCAGGCGGCTGCTGTGGAACAAATTCTTTTTTGGTCTGCTGGCGGCGACGCTCTTTTACGGCTGGCAGGTGCTGAACGGCACGACGATTCTCGGGGTGTCCCGCACCGCGCCCTTTTCCCCGTGGAGCTTCGGTGATTACCTGAGCCGGATGCTGCCGCTGCTGTGGATCGGCGCGCTTTTCTTCCTGACCTTTTTCACCTCGGCCAAGGCGCGCCGTACCGCCGTGCTGACAGACGCCGCGCCC
>URQJ01000046.1 GCA_900549945.1 uncultured Oscillospiraceae bacterium | reverse complement strand
TGCCGGCGCACCGCTTGCCGCGGCCGTTTTCGCCGCGCTCGGCCGTGTACTTGCGCTTGTAGCGGAAATCGGCGAGCGTCGAGAGGTTATCGTCGACGCGGAACACGATGTCACCGCCGCGGCCGCCGTCGCCGCCGTCCGGCCCGCCCGAGGCCACGTATTTTTCGCGGTGGAACGCGACGGCCCCATCGCCGCCGTCGCCCGCCTTTACCTTGATCTTAGCAATATCAATAAACATACCGTATACTTTCCTTTCCCTGTTCGGCCCCGCCGGCGGCCAAATAAAAATGGGCCTCTCCGCAAACCGAAGAAGCCCGTTTTCATCGAAGTATTCGGGGCGATAACTCCAGTATGCCCCCTAGGTCAAAAATTACTGCTCGATGGAGTAAACGCTGACCTTCTTGCGGTCGCGGCCCATGCGCTCGAAGCGAACCTGACCGTCGATGAGCGCAAACAGAGAGTCGTCGGAGCCTCTGCCCACGTTCTCACCCGGATGGATATGCGTGCCGCGCTGCTTGACAAGAATGTTGCCGGCAAGGACATGCTGGCCGTCCGCACGCTTGACGCCAAGTCTCTTGGACTCGGAATCGCGGCCGTTCTTCGTGGAACCCATACCTTTTTTATGTGCAAAAAGCTGGATGTTAATCTTAAGCATTTTATAGCCTTCCTTTCACTTGATTCAGACTTCCGTGTAGGATACACAGAGATTTTCCGGGTACTGCTCCTCAAGGCCGAGGAGATGCAGCTTAAAGCCGGAAAGCAAGGTCGTGCACAGGCGCGCATCCCGCTCCGATATGCGGAACAGCATGTCGCCCTCCTCCGCGCGCAGAGAAACCGGCACAATATGCAGGATCTCCAAAACGGTATTCACCGTCATATACGCCGCCGAGGAAACCGCCGCACAGAGAATGTCCTCCCCGCTTTCCGCAAGGCCGGCGTGGCCGGTCACGGAAAAGCCGAGCAGCGTCCCCTGCGCATCGGCAAAAAATTCAGCGCGAATCATTCAGCTCAGCCCTGAACGGCCTCAATCTGAATCTTCGTGTAGGGCTGTCTGTGGCCCATCTTGCGCTTCTCGCCCTTCTTCGGCTTGTAGGTAAAGACCGTAACCTTCTTCGCCTTGCCGTTCTTCAGAACCTTGCCCGTAACGCTTGCGCCCTCAACATACGGAGCGCCGATCTTCGTGCCGTTCTCGTCGCAGACTGCGATGACCGGGAACTGGACCGTTTCGTCTTCATTGGCCGTGAGCTTTTCGACATAGATGACGTCGCCGTACTGAACCTTGTACTGCTTACCGCCCGTTTCAATAACTGCAAACATATTTCTGCCTGCCTTTTCCTTAGACTCGCTATCGCTGGGTGGGCCGCGGAAGCGGCTGCTTGAAACCCACAATAAGCGGCTTTACCATCATAGCATATGCCCCGCGCAAAGTCAAGCGGTTTTGCGCGGCTTTTGTACTTTTTACAGCGGATTCCCCGCCCGCGCTCCAATGCCCTCCGGTTTCCACGCGCTTTCACCCGCCGGCGCTTACAAAAATGCCCTTTCGCGCATTTTCGAATATTTTCTAAAAATAACCTCGATAACCGGTGAAATCGCATGCCGCTTATGGTATAATGTTGGAACGCTCGATTGCAGCGCATTTCGATTTCAGGCAGGTGTTCTCGTTTTTATGAAAAAAGTTGATTTGCTGGAGGGCTCCATCGTCCGGAGCCTGACCCGTCTGGCACTTCCCATCATGGCGACCTCGCTGATCCAGATGGCCTACAACATGACCGATATGATATGGATCGGCCGCGTATCGTCGAACGCGGTGGCCGCTGTAGGCGCCGCCGGCATGTACCTGTGGCTTGCAAACGGTCTGGCCATGATCCCGCGCCTCGGCGGGCAGGTCAAGGCCGCGCACGAGCTGGGCGCGCAAAACACGGAAAGAGCCGCCGCCTACGGGCAGGCCGCCTTCCACATGGGCGCGCTGCTCGCGGTCCTCTTCACCGCCCTTTGCATTCTGCTGAACGGCCCTCTGATCGCCTTCTTCAATCTGAGCAGCCCGTCCGTCATCGCGGATGCGCGCACCTATCTGATTATTGTGGCGGCCGGGTTCGCATTCTCGTTTTTTAATCAGATTTTCACCGGCCTGTTTACCGCCATGGGCGGCAGCGTCGTGGTGCTGCGGGCCACCGCCGTCGGATTGGTCGGCAACATCATCTTGGACCCGCTGATGATCTTCGGCGTCGGCCCCTTCCCGCAGATGGGCGTTGCCGGGGCCGCGCTCGCGACCGTTCTGGCGCAGGCGATCGTAACCGTCATGTTCCTGCTGGCGGCCCGCCGCGAAACCGCGCTTTTCCCGCACATCCATCTGCTGCGGGCCAGCCGGCGGCAGGTCTGGAAGGAAATCCTGAAAATCGGCCTGCCGGTTTCCATCCAGAGCATGTTCTTTTCCGCGCTTTCCATGATTATCGCGCGCATCATTTCGGGCTGGGGCGATGCGGCCATCGCCGCACAAAAGGTCGGCTCGCAGATCGAATCCATCTCCTACACAACGGCGGAGGGCTTCGCCACCGCGCTCAACGCCTTTATCGCCCAAAACTTCGGCGCCGGCAAAAAGGACCGCATCCACAAGGGCTTTAGGACCGCCATCGGCATGATGATCCTCTGGAGCTGCTTTACCACGGTCCTGCTGATCGCATTTCCCGCGCCGCTGGTGCAGATTTTCATTCAGGGCGACGAGCAGGTGCTGCAAATCGGCGTGAGCTACCTGCGCATCATGGGCTTTTCGCAGATCCTGATGTGTCTGGAAATCGCCTCCTCCGGCGCATTTCAGGGGCTCGGCCGCCCGATGCCGCCCTCGCTGGTCGGCGTGATCGGCAACGCGGCCCGCATTCCGCTTTCCATCCTGCTCAGCGCCACGGTGCTCGGGCTTGACGGCGTTTGGTGGAGCATCAGTATCTCCAGCATTGCCAAAGGCACGGTTCTGTTCATCTGGTTTATTGTGATTCTCCGCCGCTATATCCGCGCGGACGGCACGCGGCTACCTACAGCCCCCGCCCGCTTCCGCCCGCGCAGATCCGAGCCGCGCGGGGAATAGCGTTACCAGCAAAAGGGCGCTGCTTTCAAACGGCAGCGCCCTTGCTTTTTGCAGTTTTTCGGCGCCGCCCGAATCGAAGCTCACTCCGTCTCGGTCGTTTTTTCGCCCGTGTAGAGCAGCGTGAGCTTTTCCTCGTTCCGGATCGCCTGCAGCGCCTGCTTCCGATCCGACGCCCGGAGCGCCAAGGACACGAGCAGGTTGAGCGCCGTCAGGATCGAGGCGATCAGAAACTCTCGGTTTCTGCGCTTTTTCCGCAAGGCAGCCGCGCGCCCGCGGCCGTCCTTACGCATGGTGCTTATACTCCTGCTCGCAGTAGATGCAGCGGTAGCGGTGCGTTTTTTCGTCGCAGAGCGTGAAGATCTGGTCAACGCCCTCCTCCGAGCTCGTGATGCAGCGCGGGTTCCTGCATCGAATCACGTTTTTCAGGCGCTTCGGCAGCACAATGTTTTCCTTTTTGACGAGCGCGCCGTCGCGGATCGTGCAGACCGTGATGTGGTTGTCAATGAAGCCGAGCACATCGAAGTTGATGCTGAGCTCGCCCTCGATCTTGATGATATCCTTGCGGCCGAGCTTGCTGCTGCGGGCATTTTTGATGATCGCGACGCAGCAGTCGAGCTTATCGAGCTCCAAAAGCTCATAGATGCGCATGCCCTTGCCGGCCTGAATGTGGTCGATCACGATTCCGTTTTGGATACTGTCGATGTTCAGCATGATTTCTCCTCCTCGAAAAGCCCGGGTTCAATGCCGAGCAGCATCAGGATCAGCGCCATACGCACGTAAACGCCGTTCTGCGCCTGCGTGAAATACTTCGCGCGCGGGTCGCTGTCCACCTCGACCGCGATCTCATTGACGCGCGGCAGCGGGTGCAGAACGATCAGGTCGTCCGCGGCGAGCTTCATTTTTTCGGCGCTCAGGATAAAGCTGTCCTTTAAGCGGATGTAATCCTCCTCGTTGAAGAAGCGCTCGCGCTGCACGCGGGTCATGTAGAGCACGTCCAGCTCCGGCAGGACCTCGTCCATCGTGCGCACCTCCTTGTAGTCGCAGCCCGAGGGCTTCACGACCTCGTCGAGAATATAGCCCGGCATGCGCAGCTCCTCCGGCGAAATGAACACGAAGCGGATGTTGTCCCACCGCACGAGCGACTTGATCAGCGAATGCACGGTGCGGCCGAACTTGAGGTCGCCGCACAAGCCGATCGTCAGGTTGTCAAGGCGCTTTTTCTCGCGGCGGATCGTCAGAAGGTCGGTCAGCGTCTGTGTCGGGTGCTGGTGCCCGCCGTCGCCTGCGTTGATAACCGGGATGCCCGCATACTGCGCGGCGATGCGCGGCGCGCCCTCCTTATTGTGGCGCATCGCGGCGACGTCAGCATAGCAGGAGATCATGCGGATTGTATCCGCAACGCTCTCGCCCTTCGAGGCCGAGCTGCTCGCGGCGCTCGAAAAGCCAAGCACCTTGCCGCCCAGACGCATCATGGCGGATTCAAAGCTCAGGCGCGTGCGCGTGCTCGGCTCGTAGAACAGCGTGGCGAGGATCTTCCCCTCGCACTTGTGGGCGTAGGCCTCGCGGTTGTCGGCGATGCTGTCCGCAAGGTCGATCAAGCGCCGCGTCTCCTCCTTCGAAAGGTCGAGCGGGTCGACCAGATGTCTCAGCGGTTTGTTCATTTTTCAGCCGTCCTTTCTCTGCGTGTTCCGCAAAAAACCTCCCCGGCCTGCACCGGAGAGGTCCTCATCAATCTTCGTCTTCTTCCTCGGGTGCATCCCAGTTGTGCCAGACCTGCTGAACATCGTCGTTGTCCTCGAGTGCATCGATCAGCTTCTGCATCTTGAGAATCTGATCCGGGTCGGAAAGCGTCGTGTACGTATCCGGCACCATCTCGACCTCTGCGGAAACGAAAGTATAGCCCTTTGCCTCCAGATCGTCGCGGACGCCGCTGAAATCAGACGGCTCCGTGCTGATCTCAAACACGTCCTCGTCGGCCTGAAAATCGGATGCGCCGGCTTCGAGCGCGTCGCTCATCACGGTGTCCTCGTCGAGGCCCTCGCGCTCGATGGCGATGACGCCCTTCTGCTGGAACATGAACGAAACGCAGCCCGTAGTGCCGAGGTTGCCGCCGAACTTGTCGAAATAATGGCGCACGTCGCCCGCGGTACGGTTGCGGTTGTCGGTCAGCGTCTCGACAATGACCGCGACGCCGGCCGGGCCGTAGCCCTCATAGGTCATGCTCTCGTAGGCGTTCGAGTTACCCTCGCCCGCCGCTTTCTTGATGATGCGCTCGATATTGTCGTTCGGCACATTGTTGGCCTTCGCCTTGGCGATAACGTCCTTGAGCTTGGAGTTCGCCGCGGGGTCAGCGCTACCGCCCTCCTTGACCGCAACGGCAAGCTCGCGGCCGATCTTCGTGAAGATCTTGGCGCGCGCGCCGTCCGTCTTTTCCTTTTTTCTCTTGATATTATTCCATTTGGAATGTCCTGACATACTAAAACCTGCCTTCAATCACACAAATTCAAGTTATTATAGCACGTTTCCGCCTCGATTTCAATAGCCATTCTGCGGGCTTTCTCAAAAATCGGGTGCTCGGCGGCGATTCCGCCGTCTGTATCCGGCAGGCAGAGCGTGCCCGTGAGGTGCGTATTCATCACCGAAAAGCTCTGGCGCAGCGTTTTTTCACAGATTTCCACCGGAAGCGGGTCGTGCCGCCCCATCGTGAGCAGCAGCACCGCGCGGCGCGGCTTAACAATCGCCGGGCGCACGCCGCGCTCAAAGCGCGCCTCAAAGTAGCGCTGGAAGCGGTCGAGCACGCTTTTGAGCTGCGCCGGGAACGTGAGGTTGTAGACCGGCGACGCGATCACCAGCAGGTCGCTCTCCCGCAGCGCGGCGTCGAAGCCGTCAAGATCGTGCAGCGCGCAGCCGTCCGCCCGCTTGCAGTACCCGCAGGCCATACACGGCGCGGCGGGCTCTTTGCACACGTTCCGCGTCTCGACCGTCCAGCGCTCCGGCGAAAGGCCGGAGAGGAACGCGTCCAGCAGCCTGTGCGTCGGGCCGTCCGCATGCGGCGACGCGAATAAAACAAGCGCTTTGTTCACCATCTTTTCCTCCTTGCCGGTTACAGCCGTACCGAGCAAATCAAACCCATTCAGCCGATCCGCCGCGCACAGCACATAAAGGGCAGATTCCTTTACAGGCGGCGTCTCCCGCTGCCCGGCCTCTCGGCTATTTTTTTACTGCACACGAGAAGCCGGGATCCCGCCGCACCAGCAAACGAAAGCGTTCCGACTGTCGCCTGTATTTTCAAACATGTTTGTATAGGTCTTTTGCTTTACGCATCCGTGTCCGCTTTTCTGCGCGCGTCCTGTAAAGTCATACACCATTACAGACGCCAACAGACGCTGCCGCACGTGCAGCAGCGTCCGAAAAGGTTCATCCCTTTACAACGATATTAACGAGTTTGCCCGGCACGTAGATCTCCTTGACGACCGTCTTGCCGGCAATTTCCGCCGCGATGCGTGCTTCCGCCTTTGCGGCAGTAAGCGCGTCGTCCTTCTGAATATCGGCCGGAACCTGCAGCTTGGCGCGCACCTTTCCGTTGACCTGCGCGACGATCTCGACCGTGTCGTCCTTGCACTTCGCCTCGTCGTACTTCGGCCAGTTCTGCTCTGCGACCATGCCGCAGCCGAGCTGCATCGCCTCCCAGACCTCCTCGGTCACGTGCGGTGCAAACGGGTTCATCAGGAGCGCGAACACGCGCAGCTCACCCTTCGAGATCGAACCCTTGTCCGCGATAACGTTCATCAGCGCCATCAGCGCGGCGATCGCCGTGTTGAACTTCAGGTTTTCGATGTCGAGCGTGACCTTCTTGATCGTTTTGTGGAACGCATTTTCCATTTCGGGGCGAATCGCATCGCCCTCTGCCACGATGTTCTGGAGATTCCAGAAGCGGTCGATAAACCGGCGGCAGCCCTTGATGCCGGCGCTGCTCCACGGCGCGGCCTTTTCAAAGTCGCCGATAAACATCTCGTACATGCGCATCGTATCGGCGCCGTACTCGTTGACGATGTCATCCGGATTGACGACGTTGCCGCGCGACTTGCTCATCTTCTCGCCGTTTTCTCCGAGGATCATGCCGTGGCTCGTGCGCTTTGCGTACGGCTCCGGCAACGGCACCTCGCCGATGTCGTAGAGGAACTTGTGCCAGAAGCGGCTGTAGAGCAGGTGGAGCGTCGTGTGCTCCATACCGCCGTTGTACCAGTCGATCTGCTTCCAGTAGTTGAGCGCTTCTTTTGAGGCAAACGCCGCCTTGTTGTGCGGATCCATATAGCGCAGGAAGTACCACGAGGAGCCCGCCCACTGCGGCATCGTATCGGTTTCGCGCTTCGCTTTGCCGCCGCAGTGCGGGCAGGTGGTCTCCACCCAGTCCGTCATCTTTGCGAGCGGGGATTCGCCGTTGTCGGTCGGCTCGTAGGAATCGACCTGCGGCAGCACGAGCGGCAGCTCGCTCTCGTCGAGCGGGACATAACCGCACTTGTCGCAGTGCACGATCGGGATCGGCTCGCCCCAGTAGCGCTGGCGGGAGAACACCCAGTCGCGCAGCTTGAAATTGACTTTGCGGTGGCCAATGCCGGTCTCCTCAAGGTGGTCCTTGATGCGCGCTTTCGCCTCTTCGACGGTCAGGCCGTCAAGAATACCGGAGTTCACCATCACGCCGGCGTCGCAGTCCGTAAACGCCTCTTTTTCAACGTCGCCGCCCTTGACGACCTCGACGATCGGCAGATTGAATTTCTTCGCAAATTCCCAGTCGCGCGTGTCGTGCGCCGGCACCGCCATGATCGCGCCGGTGCCGTAGGAAACGAGCACATAGTCGGAGATGAAGATCGGGATCTCCGCGCCGGTCAGCGGGTTGATGGCTTTCACGCCTTCGAGCCGCACGCCGGTCTTATCCTTCGCGACCTCGGTGCGCTCGAAATCGGATTTTTTCGCGGCCTCGGCCTGATACGCACGGATCTCCTCCAGATTGGCGAGCTTGTCCGCCCACTTCTCGATGAACGGGTGCTCCGGGGAAACAACCATGTACGTGGCGCCGTACAGCGTATCGGGGCGCGTCGTATAGACGGTGAGCGCATCGCCCGCCGTCGTCTGGAAATCGACCTCGGCGCCTTCGGAGCGGCCGATCCAGTTTTTCTGCTGCGCTTTGACGCGCTCCGGGTAATCGACGAGGTCGAGATCGTCGATCAGCCGCTGCGCATAAGCCGTAATCTTCAGCATCCACTGGGATTTAACCTTGTGGACGACCTCGCTGCCGCAGCGCTCGCAGACGCCGTTGACGACCTCCTCGTTCGCGAGCACGCACTTGCAGGAGGTGCACCAGTTGACGGCCATCTCCTTTTTGTAGGCGAGCCCTTTCTTGAAGAGCTGGAGGAAAATCCACTGCGTCCACTTGTAGTATTCCGGGTCGGTCGTGCTGATCTCGCGGTCCCAGTCAAACGAGATGCCGAGCGACTGGATCTGCTTTTTAAAGCGAGCGATGTTCTTCGCCGTGACCTCCGCCGGATGGACGTGGTTCTTGATCGCGTAGTTCTCGGTCGGCAGGCCGAACGCGTCCCAGCCGATCGGATAAAGGACGTTGTAGCCTTCTAAGCGCCGTTTTCTCGCAACGACGTCGAGCGCCGTGTACGGGCGCGGGTGGCCGACGTGCAGACCCTGCCCCGACGGATAGGGGAATTCGATCAGCGCGTAAAACTTCGGCTTATCGGAATCGTTCGAGGCGTGGAAAACGCCGGCCGACTCCCATTTTTCCTGCCATTTTGGCTCAATTTCACTCGGATTGTACTTCATTGTCATCACCATTTATTAAACGCATCGCTGCGCAGATTTTCAGTTGGGTTTAAATTCGATCTCGAGCTTCTCGCCGTCCGCCCACAGTCGGTCAAGATCGTAGAACTCGCGCGCATCCGCCGTGAAGAGGTGCACAACGACTTCCTCGTAATCCAGAATGATCCAGGAATTCGAGCGGTAGCCCTCCACGCGGGCGGGCGCACGGCCCGCCGCCTTGAGCTTTTCCTCCAGCTCGTCGGCCAGCGCATGCACATGCGTATTGCTCGTGCCGTTTGCGATGACAAAGTAATCGCCGAGCGAGGAAATACTCGTGATGCGGATCACATTGATATTCTCCGCCTTCTTCGCATCGAGGATCTCCGCCGCAGCCTTTGCCAGCATCAAAGAATCCATATTCATACCGAAACAGCTCTCCTTTCCTTTACTTTCCGTGCCGGACCGCCCAAACCGCGTCGTTATACGCGTCCACGGTTTCGGGCACGACCGGCTCCCGGTCCTTCAAAAGCGCGCCGACTGTGAAGGCAATGCCCTCGACGATCGCCCGATCAAGGCTCTTATACGCTGTTTTGCGCATTTCCTCCACACCGGGGTAGTCGCGGTCCTTCGAGATAAAGTCCGCCACAAAAACAACCTTTTCAAGAACCGTCATATTGTGCCGTCCCGTCGTGTGGTAGCGCACGGCGTCGATGATTTCCTCATCCTCCACCCGCAGAACGCCGCGGATGTAGGCGGCCCCGCTGATCGCGTGCCAGCTTTTTTTCACGGAAAGCTCGACATCGTTCATAATTATACCAAAATCCGAAATGATTTTCAACTGTTTATCCGCGGGCGTATCCTTCAAAATATCGTGGAGGATGCCGGCCGCCTCGGCCTTTTCCGGGTCGGCGCCGTATTTCTTCGCGAGCTTTACCGCCTCCTGCGCCACGTTCAGCGAATGCTCGAACCGCTTTTCGGAAAGCAGCGGCTTAATCGCCTGTATATAGGCCTGCCTGTCCTTCTTTTTCACGCTTTGTAAAGCCCCCTCTCCTCGATGTAGTCGATCACGCCCTGCGGCAGCAGGTCATCGAGCGGACCGCCGCTCTGAATCCGTCCGCGGATCTCCGTGGACGACACCGGCAGAAACGGGATATTCTGCAGGATGAACCCGAACGCCGGGTGCGTTTTGCGCACCGCCTCGCCGTGGCGGATCAGCCGCCGGAAGCTGCCGTAATCCCGCGGCGCGGCACAGACCGTCGCCTCGCGGAAGATTTTTTCCGGCTCGTACCAGCGCTCCACGGTCAGAAACATATCCTCGCCCATCAGAAGATAGAAATCATCCTGCGGGTACTGCCCTCGAAGCGCTGTAAGCGTATCGGCCGTGTAGCTCTTGCCCGCGCGCCGCATCTCGATATCTGAAACCTCCACTGGGCATTCGGAAATCTCCGCCGCTGCGAGGCGGCACATCGCGAGGCGGTCCGCATTGCAGGCGAGCGCCGCAGCCGCCTTGTGCGGCGGCTGCCCCGTTGGGATCAGCAGCACGCGGTTAAGCGAAAGCTGCTCGATAAACGCGCGCACAAGGTGCACGTGTGCGAGATGGATCGGGTTGAACGTCCCGCCGTAAATTCCGGTCCGCATACAGACCGCCGCCTCCTTTTGCCAAAATCTCCGGCCAGCACGGCCGGTTTCCGCTTCTTTTGCGCTTTATGCGCGCTTTGCCTTCGGCAGAACGATCTTCGGCTCCTTCGGTTGGCGCTTATAGAGCGCAAATTTCGAGCCGATCACCTGCACGACTTCGCTCTCCGTCTGCTCCGCGAGCGCCTCTGCGGCCTCGCGCGGGGAAACGGGCGCGGTTTCGAGCACCTTGCCCTTGATCAGCTCTCTTTTATAGATGGCGTCCGCCGCCTGCTTCACAACGTCGCCGTCGATACCGCCCTTGCCGATCATCAAAATCGTGTCCTCGTTGACGGCAAGCGCGCGCAGATAGGCTCTCTGCTTGCTTGTCAGCATAATTCGTTTTCTCCCTTATCCTTCAGATATTTTTCGAGCTTTTCCGCGAACAGCCGCAGCGAGCGGCCGCGGTGGCTCACGGCGTCCTTTTCCTCGGGCGAAGCCTCACCGAACGTCTTTCCCGCGCATTCCGCCTCAGCGCACAGGAAAATCGGATCGTAGCCGAAACCGCCCGTGCCGCGGCACTCGCGGGCAATGCTGCCATAGCAGCAGCCCTCGGCCTCCAGCACGTCGCCGTTCGGGAACACGCAGCAGATCGCGCTTGTAAAGTGCGCCCCGCGCTTGCCGTCCGGCACGCTTTCGAGCTTCTGCAGCACGGTCCGCTTGCGCTGCCCCTCGGGCGCGTAGCGCGCGGAATAGACGCCCGGCTCGCCGTTCAGGGCGTCCACCGAAAGGCCGGAGTCATCCGCAATGCAGGGCATGCCGGTTTCATCACAGGCGGATTTCGCCTTGATGTAAGCGTTTTCGCGGAATGTCGTGCCGGTCTCCTCCGCCTCTGTGATGGCCGCCGTGCGGACCGTCACGCCAAGCGGCGCGAGAATCCGGCTGAATTCCTCGACCTTGTGCTGGTTGTGCGTAGCAATAATCATGTCCATAATCGGTTGTTCCTTTCAGATGATCCCAAAATCGCGCGCGGCCTGCGCCCAATGCTCCGGCAGCACCGCGCCGCCCGCCGCCAGCTCCGCCGC
>URQJ01000045.1 GCA_900549945.1 uncultured Oscillospiraceae bacterium | reverse complement strand
AGCATGTCGCCCGGCTCCTTCGGCGCCGAGGAGCCCGAGAGCCTGCGCCCCGCGCCCGGCGACTACACGATCATCAAGCCGCGCTGGAGCGCCTTTTTCCAGACAGAGCTCGATCTCATCCTGCGCCGCCTCGGCGTGCGCACGGTGATCCTTGCCGGCACCACCACGCCGAACTGCATCCGCACGACGTGCTACGACGCGAACGCGCTCGACTACAACGTCGTCGTACTCTCGGACTGCACCTCCTCGCAGACGGAGGAGATTCAGCGCGTAAACCTCGAGGACATGGCCCGCATGGGCGCGCACGTGATGACGGCGGCTGAATTCGCCGGCTATGATGCCGGTACCGTGCCGGACCTCGCGGCGGACATCCGCGCGCAGATCGAATCGAACCTATAAAAGCAAAAGGGCGGCGGGAATTTGTCCCACCGCCTATTTTTATGCCTGAAAGCCCCCGATTATCCCGCTTACATCTCCCGCAGCGCGGATTTTCCGCGGCACACCGTGCGCACATACCAGCGCAGCGCGCGCCACAGGCCGTAGGCCGCCGCGAAAAACAGCGCGCCGAGCACCAGTGAAACGGGGAACGTGAGCCACGCGGGCGCCGACCAATCCCCGAACTGTATCATGACGAACGGCACGTCAAAGCCGAATAGAAAGCCGCCGAAATCTATGATGCCCGCAACCGGCGCGAGCACCGCGCTGATCAGCATGCCGGCGGCGAGCACCGAAAGCGTGGGCAGCACGACCATACCCGTAAAGCCAACGACGCTGTAAAAGCCCGCAGCCGCGAGAAACCGCGTGAAGCGCGGCAGCGAGCGGTTCCTCGCGCAGGTGCCGAGGTATTCCCGCGCGAGCGCATGCGGGTCGCCGAGCCGCGCGCAGATTTCCGCCTCAGCCGTGCCGTCCGCCTGCATCTCGGCGATCGTGCTGCGGATCTCCTGCACGATGTCCATCCGCTCCGTGACCGGCAGCGGCCGCAGCAGGCGGTCGATCCGGCTCAAATAATCCTGTACACTGTTTTCCCTTTTCATTGTGCGCTCTCCCTTTCTTCGATGCACGGCCCCTGCCGCAGGGCCGCGACCGTTTCCACCAGATTTTCCCATTCCCGGGTCACCGTCTCCAGATAGGCGGCGCCGTACTCCGTCAGCGTGTAATACTTGCGCGGCGGCAGTCCCTCCTGCGCATCCTGCCAGAAGGCCATGAGATACTCCTCCTTGAGCAGGCGGCGCAAAAGCGGGTAGATCGTACTCTCCTTCGCCGCGATGACCGGCCGCTTTTCAAGCTCGCTCATGATCTCGTAGCCGTACCGCGGTTTCTGCTGCACGAGCAGCAAAATGCAGTATTCCAGCGTGCCGCGCTTGATCTGCGACCGCCATTCCTCGAGTTTCATTGCCGCACACTCCTTTCTATCGCTTCATTATATACATCGTACCACACAGTATATCGTTTGTCAACTTTAAGTTTCAAAAAGCACGATTTTGCCAAAAACACCTGCGCAACCGCAAGTTTACATTTTGAACGCGCAAAATTCTGGCGTTTTTTGCGTTCTATGCTATACTGAAATAGCCGAATAAGGGCGGAATATGTGCGCGCCGCCGATTCAGGGATTCTGTCTGCTGTCGGCATGGCGCCACGCCATCGGGAAAGCGCGGCGGGCGAGATCGGTGATCCTCCTTGAATACGAGGGCGGCGCGTATATCCCGGCCGCGGCGGGCGCAGAGCGCCGAACCACGCACTTCTATTTACAATGAGCGCGGCCGCTGATTTTCCAGCCGCCGCATCGGTGGGAGAAATGATGCACGAGCGCGGCTATTTTTGGGGGGCGGATATGCCGCGAACATCCGAAAGCACGCGCGGCTTGGCACTGGCGTACGGTGCAGAGCAATAAGCTCCGGCCTGCCATTCCGGTGCAAAAACCGGCGTTCTATGAAAACCAAGATTTATGAAAGAAGGACTGAAAATGACATTCGGTGATAAGCTCTCGGCGCTGCGCCGGGAACAGAATTACACGCAGGAGCAGCTTGCGGAGCTGCTCGGCGTTTCGCGGCAGTCCGTGAGCAAGTGGGAATCCGGCGCGGCCTATCCGGAAACGGAGAAGCTGATCCGCCTGAGTGCGCTGTTCGACTGCTCGCTCGATTACCTGCTGCGCGATGCGCCGCGCGGGCCGGCCGCACCGCAAGCGGCGGAACCGTCCCCGCACGGCGTGCACTTCACCGTCAGCGTGCCGTACCCCTGCTATGAGCGGAAAAGCGCCCGGCAGCTTTTTGGTATGCCGCTCTACCACGTGAACATCGGCCCCGGCCGCGTGGCAAAGGGCTTTTTCGCCGTGGGGCTGATCGCGCGCGGCATCGTCTCGGCCGGCCTGATCTCGATCGGCTTTGTTTCCGTAGGCCTCATCTCCGTCGGCCTGCTTGCGTTCGGTTTGGACGCCATCGGTCTGCTCGCTATCGGCTGCGTGGCGATCGGGATTCTCGCATTCGGCGCGGTTGCGCTCGGCCTGTTTGCCGCCGGCGGCGCGGCCTGCGGCTTTTATGCAGTCGGCACCGCAGCAGCCGGCGGTTTCGCAGCCCTCGGCAGCAGTGCTTCCGGGCCGATCGCCATCGGCACCGAGGAATCGCTCGGCGGCGAGATCTTTCGCAAGCTCGGCGCGCTTTCGCCGCAGGAAAGAAGGCAGGTGTTCCGCCTGCTCGCCGATACCGCGCCGTTCTGGCTGCGCTGGGCAGCCGCGCTGTTTGCGCTGTTCGTGTAGCGGCGCGCAGCAGCTTCCGGCCTTTCCGCCGCTTTCGGACAAAACAGAGGGACATCCCCAAACCGGCGGGGATGTCCCTTTTCGTCCTGCTTCTATACAATTTGCCGCCTTACAGCGCAATATCCAGCTTTTTCGCGAGCCCCTTGATGTACTTTGTCGCCTCGATGTAGTCGATCTCCTCGGTCATGTGCTCGAGCATCATGCACGCGCGGTCGTCGAGCTTCGACATGCACTTCAGATACGTCTCGTAGTCAAGCGCGCCGAGACCGGGGCGGCACTCGTCGAGGTGCACGGTCAGCTTGCCGCCGAGCGTGATGTCCTTCGCGTGGCAGCTGCGGATCTGCGTGCCGAGCTTGTCGAACCATTCCTGAATGACCTCGCCGTTTCGATAGTAGAGCTGCGGGCTGCAAATCACGTTGACCGGGTCGAGATGCGCCGCAAAGCCCTTGCGGCCGATTGCCTCGATCAGCCGCAGGTAAGAGTCGGCGGTGTCGGGGTACATCCACGGCATCGGCTCGAGCGAATACGCCGTGCGCCGCGGGTTGACCGCATCGATGATCTGCTGCGTCGTCAAAACAATCTCGTCGAACGCTTTCTCGGTCAGGTTGTCCTTGTGCGGGCCGTCCCACTGGTCGCTGTACGAGCCCGCGATGTTAACGCAGCAGTTCGCGCCGACGTAATCTGCAAGCTCGAGCTGGTGGATCGCCCGGCTGATCGCCGCCTCGCGCTTTGCCGCGTCGCGCTCGAGCACGTTGTTCCACACGCCGATCTCGCAGATCACGAGGTCGGCGGCCTCGGCCGCGTTTTTGTAACCGTCGATCACCTTCTGGTCGGCCGTGTGATCGACCGGGAAGTAAACCGCCGAATACCCGGCCTCGAGCGCGGCCTGCGCCCACTCCTCCGGCGTATTCCATTTCTTGAAGATAAAGCCTCCGAAACGCATAGTTATACAACTCCTTAAAATTTCCCCGCCGCACGGCACCCGAAAGTGCGGCACAGCGCCGCTTTTCCGACGCTTCCGCCGGCGGCCGTTCCGCGCGCGGGCATCTATAAACAGTATAGCACAGCCTTGTGAAAAGGCAGCCGGCGCATACCACGCGGATATGCGCCGGCTGGATTCAGCCCAGATCGACCTCAACCCAAGTGCCCGCCGCGGAGGCTTTCTTCGCCGCCTCCAAGCAGGCCAGCGTGTTGCGCCCGTCCAGACCGGTCACCGGCGGCTCGCCGCCCGTGAGAATCGTTTCGATGAACGCGTCGATGATGCCGGAGGAAAGCTGGTTGTCGTTCGTGCTCATCCGGCTGACATGATGCCGCGCGCTTGTGCCGTCGCTCAAATCGACGACGATGTCGTCGAGCTCGCTCGCAAAGATCTTCATCGTGCCCTTTGTGCCGTAGATCACGGTGCTGTTGTCCTCCACGCCGTAGTTCGTCCAGCTCACAATCATCGTGCCCGGAATGCCGCCGCGCATCTTAAAGACGCAGATCGCGTTGTCGTCGAGATCGATCAGATTCCCGTCCGCGTCGCGCTTGTCGAGCGTCTGAAGCGTCGCGAAAATGCTCTGAATCTCGTCGCCGAGCAGGTAGCGCACGAGGTCGAATTTGTGCGAACCGAGGTCGCCGAGCACGCCGAAGGCCGCCTTGTTCTTCGAGAAGAACCACGTGCCGCCGCGCTCCACGCTCCAAGATTCCGGGCCGCTGTGCTTGAAATTCGTCTGCACGGAGAGGATCTCCCCGATCGCGCCGGCCTCCAGCAGTTCCTTCGCGCGGATGTGCGTGCGCACGAGCCGCTGGTTGTGCCCGAGCATCAGGATGTGCCCGGTGCGGCGCTGTACGTCGATCATGCGCTGCGCCTCCTCCACGGCGGCCGCCATCGGCTTTTCGCAGAGCACGTCCTTGCCCGCCTCGAGCGCTTCGATCGCATGTGCGCTGTGCAGGAAGTTCGGCGTGCAGATGCTCACCGCCTCCACGCGCTTGTCGCCGAGCATTTCCTCAAAGCTGCCGTATACCGTGCCGCCGTACTGCTCGGCGAGCTCCTCGGCACGCGCGCGGTCCCTGTCGTAAAAGCCGATGATCTCGGCGTTCGGGTTCGCGCTGTATTCCGGCGCGTGGCGCGTGCGGGTGATCTGCCCGCAGCCCGCGATCGCCACGCCGATCTTTTTCATTGTTTTTGCAGGCACGCCTCTCACCTCACCGGCTTGATGTTCAGGTTGACGCCGAGGTCGTCCTCGCCGTCGACGATCGTCCAGCTGCTGCCCGGGTAGATGCCGACCGTGCGGTCCGTATCATAGCCCGCGGCCGCGAGCTCCGCGATCACCGTGTCGCGCTTGTCGCCGACCTCAAAGCCGATGTGGTGCACGCCATTGCCGTGCTTGTCGAGAAATTCCTGAAACGAGCTTTCCCCGCCCGCAGGCTCGTGCAGCTCGATGACGAAATTCTCCATTTCGATGTTGCAGACCTTGAGGTCGCAGGAGACCGGCCTGCCGCGGTACTTGTAGTTTTCGCCCCCCTCCAGATGGTTGACGCGGATCTGCGGCTTTTCGATGCCGAGCAGGTCCGCCCATTTCTCCGCCGCCCTTTCGATATCCGAAACGACGATGTTGATCTGGATAAAGCCTTTCTTTTCGACCGGTGTATTCATAATAAACGGAGCTCCTTTCAGAATTGAATCAAACGGGGATCAGCCCTTGACGCTGCCCATGACGAGGCCCGTCGTGAAGTATTTTTGCAGGAACGGATAGACGCAGAGGATCGGGATCGTCGCAAGGAAGAGCTGCGCGGCGTTCGTCGTGCGCGCGCTGACAAGGTTCAGGAAATTGCCGAGCTCCGCGCTGATGTTCGTCGCGTTGCGGAAAAACGCCTCCGGATTGATAACGATCGTCTGCAAATAGGTTTGCAGCGGATATTTATCGACGGTGTTCATGTAGATCATACCGTCGTACCAGCTGTTCCAGTGGCCGACGAAGGAGAACAGCGTGACCGTCGCGAGCGTCGGCGTGCACACGGGCAGAATGACGTTAAAGAGCGTCTGGAAATGGCCGGCGCCGTCGATGTACGCGGCCTCCTCCAGCTCCTTCGGCAGGCTGCGCATGTAGTTCATGACGACAAGCATGTTGAACACCTGCATCGCGCCCGGCAGCACGAGCGCCCAGATCGTATCCATAAGCCCGGTATACTTGACGACCATGTAGGTCGGAATCAGGCCGCCGGAAAACAGGATCGTGACGACGAAGAACCACGAAAACACGTTGCGCAGGCGGAAATCCTGCGTGCTCTTCGAGAGCGGGTACGCCGTGAGAATAATTAAGATGATGTTGACGAGCACGCCGAGCACCGTGCGCTGCACGGAGATCCAGAGCGCGCGCAGGAACTGATCGTTGCCGAGGATGAATTCATAGGCCGCCGTGTTGAACCCGACCGGCCAGAACGAAACCGCGTTCGCCGCAACCGCGGTCTTATCCGAAAACGAGATCGCGAGCAGGTTGATGAACGGCAGGATGCACATCAGCGAGACGATCGTCAGGACGATGTAGTTGATCACGAGAAAAAGCTTTCTCGAGGGGGAAGTTTTCGTTTTTGCCATACGATTGACCACCTTTCCCGCGCCCGTCAGAAGATCCGGTAGCCGGCAAAGCGGTCTGCCAGCCAGTAGGACGCCACGATAAAGACGAACGATACGCCGGATTTAAAGAGCCCTGCGGCGGTGGACAGCGCGAACTGCGCGTTGTCGATGCCGAGGCGGAACACGAAGGTGTCGAGGATGTCGCCTGTCGCATAGACCGCCGGCGTGTACATGTTGTAGATCTGGTCGAAGCCGCCGTTCAGGATATTCGCCATGCTGAGCACCGTCATCAGAACGATCGTGCTCAAAATGCCCGGCAGCGTGATGTGGATCGTCTGCTGAATGCGGCCCGCGCCGTCGATCTGCGCGGCCTCATAGAGGTTCTGGTCGATGCCGGTCAGCGCCGCGAGGTAGATGACCGAGCCGAAGCCGAAGCCCTTCCAAATGTCGGTCACGATCATCGTGACCGGGAAAAGCTGCTGGTTGCTCAAAAAGCCGACAGGCTCCATGCCGAGCGCCGAAAGCGCCGTATTGATCACGCCGGTCTGCGAGAAAATATCCTTAAAGATACCGGCGAGAATGACCCAAGAAAGAAAGTGCGGCAGATAGACAAGCGTCTGATACGTGCGCTTCACGGAAATCCGCGCCACTTCGTTCAGAAGCAAAGCGAAAATCACAGGCACGATGATGCCGCCGATCATTTTGCACAGGGAAATAAAGACTGTGTTGTAGATAACCTGCCCGATGGTCGGCATCGTGAACAGGTTTCTGAAATTATCGAAGCCAACCCACGGCGAGCCGAAAAAGCCCTTTGTCGGGTTGAATTTCTGGAACGCGATGACCGTGCCCACCATAGAGCCGTAGCTGTAAACCGCAACGAGAATAACGGCCGGCAGCAGCATCAAAACGAGAGGAAGCTCCCTGCGGAACCTTCCCGGGGCTTTTTTCTTGTTTTCCATACTCCCCACCACTTTTTTAAAGAAATGCCCGGGGCAGGCAAACGCAAATGCCTTCCCCGCCCCGGGGCTCTGTGTCTTTAATCGATTGTCTGCGGCTTATTCCGCCGGGTACATCTCATCGAGCGCGTCCAGCGTTTCCTGTCCGCCCGCGTTGAGCCAGTTCTCGACAAACGTGTCGAAATACTCGACCGGCTGGTTGCCGACGATGATGTCGACAAACGTGGTGTTGACCATATCGCCGAGCACGGAGGAGTTCTGCAGCCAGATCTCCGGGCGCTCGTTCTCCATCACGTTCGTGACGGTCCAGCCGTTCGCCTTATAATCGAGGTCGATCTTCATCGAGCCGCCCTGATCGGTCAGGTTCATCTGTCCCCACGTGCCGTAGGCGTTGGTGTCGTCTGCGAGAGAGCCGTCCTCAAAGCCCACAACGTAGTTGTAGTATTCGAGCGCCGTGCCGGAAAGGCCCTCCGAGGTACCCGCCTCGAGCGCCTCGTGGATGACCGGCGCAAAGAGCTCGGTCGGAATGCCGATGTAAGCCGGGCAGAAGCGGTACTGTTCGTTTGCCCAGTAGGTCTGGAAGTCGTTCGGGTCGTCGGAGCTGATCGCAACCTGCTCGTAGAGGTTCAGGATCTTCACGATCGCCTCCGGGTGCTCGCAGCCCGCGCCGATCATAAACAGGTCGCCGGTCTTTGCGGATTCAATGCCGATCTTCGGGGTGTAGCCCTCCGCCTCGGGAATCGGGTACGGGCGCGTGATCACGCCGTCCGCCTGATAGGAGTAGTTGTACGGGTGCCACGTGCCCCAGCACGGGCCGTACGCCATGCCGATCGTGCCGTTCGTCACATCCTCCTCCATCGTCGAAACGTCGTCCGCCGTGAATTCCGGATTGATGTAGCCCTTCTCGTACATGTCGCGGAGGATCGAAAGAACCTCCTTCATTTCGGGCTGGATCCACGCAAAGGTGAGTTCGCCGTCATCCTTGCGGAAGAACGTGCCGGTGGAATCGAAGCCCGGAACGCCGAATGCGTTCGCAAGTCCCGTCAGTGTCGCGTAGTTGTTCTGCGTGACTGTGCCGGAAAGCGCGAAACCGTATGTATCGTCCACGCCGTTGCCGTCCGGGTCTTCCTCCGTGAAGATCCGCGCGAGCTCGATCATTTCCTCAACGGTTTTCGGCGGCTCTGTGCCGGTGTTCTCCAGCCAGTCGTCGCGGATCCAGAGGTTGTACGCCTGATGGAAGTTATCGTTCATATACGGGAAAGCGTAGAGCACACCGTCGATCGTCGCGCCCTCAAAGGCTTCCGCGTAATTTGTTTCATACGCCTTGACCGCGTCGGTCGCGTATGCGTCGAACGACGGGCCGATCGGCTGAATGAAGCCGGCCTCCTGCGCCTGCTTGAAGAAGGTTCTGTCGCTCCAGCGCACGACGTCCGGGAACTCGCCGGAGGCGAGCATCACGTTCATCTTCTGCTTGTACGCGTCCGTGGTGGTATCCGCGGAGAACGCGACCTCGAGGTCGATGTTCAGCTTTTCCTTGATGAGGCGCGACCAGACGTTGTCGTCGTAGGTATCGCCGTCGATAAACTGCTGAACGGGCGAGGCCTGTACCGCCCACGTGATCGTGATCGGCTCCTCATACGGGGTGAGGGGGCCGTCATTTTCGGCAACGCTCACCTCACTCGCCGAGGCTTCGCCGCCCGCAGACGGCTCAGAGGTTTCACCGCCCGCGCAGGCCGTGAGGCCGACGAGCATCGAAAGCGCAAGCAGCACCGCGAGAATGCGGGTGATCTTCTGCTTTTTCATTACTTTTCCTCCACTCTTTCTTTAATACTGTATTGCGCACAGCCGACCGGCTGCATCTGCCCTTTTGCAGCTTGTCCGCGCCGTCAGACTTCCTGCCCGCGGATGCGGTAGCTGACGAACGCGAATTTTTTGCTGTCCGGCGACCAGGAATTGACGTTGATCGTGCCCTGCCCGCCGAAAAGCTCGGCTACGGTTTTCACCGGGCCGCCCGCGGAGTCCATCAGGCGCAGCTCCACGTGCTTGTGCGGCACATGCTCGCCCGGTGCCACGTCGCCCTTGCGGTACGCGAGCATCACGACCTTCGTGCGGTCCGGCGAAATGTGCGGGAACCAAGTGTTCCAGTTTTCGTCGAACGTCATCTGCGTCTGCTCGGAGCCGTCCGCCTTCATGCGCCACGCCTGCATCAGGCCGCTGCGCACGGAGTTGAACCAGATGTACTCGCCCGCGCTGTCGTATTCCGGGCCGTCGTTTAGGCCGGGCGCGTCCGTGAGGCGCTTCTCCTCGCCGCCGTTTACCGGAATCGTGTAAATATCAAACTCCCCGTTGCGCTCGGCACAATACGCGAGCGTTTCGCCGTCCGGCGACCAGCCGTGCAGGTAGCTCGGCGCGAGCGGCGTGATCAGCCGCGGCACGCCGCCCGTCAGCGGCACCGTGTAGATTCTCGATTTCCCGTCCTCCTTCGTACCGTGGCTCACCGCGATGCGGCTGCCCTCGGGCGACAGGACGTGATCGTTGTTGCAGTTCGTGACAAAATCCGTAAATACCTCGCAGCTCTCCTTCGTCTCCAGATCGAACTTAAAGATCCGGCCGTCGCTGTTATACGTCAGGAATCTGCCGTCCGGCGACCAGTTGGGCGCCTCGATCAAGTAGTCGAATTCTTTCAGAATCGTGCGCTCCCCGGTCTCCACATCGTAAACCTCAAGGATCGATTCATCGTCATCACGGTACCACACGCTGGATTTGTCGATTTTTTCTGCCATATTCTCTCCCCCTTTTTTGGGAGCTCCGGTTCGGCCCCCGTTTTTGTTAATAGTATCATAACATAATAAACACGTGTTTTCAAGTGTATTTTTGCACTTCTGCTATTATATACATATGGAAGCGATTCCACATATACAAAACACCCAAACATGGCCGTTTTCAAAAAAATCGATCGCACCCCTATTGACATAATCGACCGTGAAATGCTAGTATTTATCGTAGTAAACTTGTGTTTATAGTTTTCGCTGCAAAATCTCTTTTCCCCCGTCCTTTCGACAGACTTCGCGTTCCGCGCTTTACTTTTTCGACCCGCCGCCTTAAAATACAAGCTGAGGGCGCTTTCAAAAGCTACAGCGTTTACAGAAAGGATCAGCAATTTGAAACGAATCAACAGCAACGACATCGCAAGGCTCGCGGGCGTCTCCCGCAGCACCGTCAGCCGCGTGGTCAACGGTTACTCGAACGTGCCGGAGGAAACGCGGGAGAAGGTCATGAAGGTCATCAAGGAGCACCACTACTACCCGCTGCTTTCCGGGCAGCTTCTCACCGGCAAGGGCACAAAGACGCTCGGCCTGTTCTGGATGGGCCGTGCGGGCATCGCGCGCGATTCGCTCACGAGCAGCTACTTCATGCACATTGTCGACGCTGCCGCGCGGCGCGGCTACCTCGTGCTCGCCTGTGTGCTCGACAACATCACGGAAAAGCACAATATCAATTACGTGCGCAAGATCTTCATGGAGGGCCGCATCGACGCCGGTATTTTCATCGGCACGAGCAACACCGAGCCGCTCGTAGACGAGCTCGTCGGGCTGGAAAAAATCGTCGGCCTGTTCGACTACTACCACGAAAACGAGGACATCCCGAACCGGATCTGCGTCAATTTCGACCGCAACTCCGGCGAGGAGACGATCGATTACCTGTATAATCTCGGCCACCGCAAGATCGCGATCATCGACGGCGATCTGAGCCGCCTGAGCTGCATCCACCGCCACGAAAGCTACATCCGCGGCATGATCAAGCACAGCCTGCCGATGCAGAACAAGTGGATGACCTACGGCGGCATCGTCAAGGAAACCGGCTACGAGGCCGCAAAGCGCATGCTTTCCGCCTGTATGGACGACCTGCCGACCGCCGTGTGCGCGAACAACGACGGCGTGGCCTTCGGCGTTTACGATGCGTGCGCGGAGCTCGGCCTGAAAATTCCGGACGACATCTCCGTCGTCGGCGCGGACGGCCACGAGCGCGGCCGGCGCATCTCGCCGACGCTGACGACCGTGTCCTTCGATTTCAAGGAGATGTTCACCTCGCTTGTCGACCGCGTGATCGACACGATCGAGAAAAAGGAGAACGTGCCCCAGAGCGTGTTCATCCAAAGCCGGTTTATCGAGGGCGGCTCCTGCCGCCGCATCGAGCGCTGAAAGGTGCAAGAGCCGCGGATCTGCCGGGCTGCGCAGCGGCCCGTTTTTCCGATATTATTCTAAACACGTGTTAATTTAGCGGACAGCCGCTGAATATAAATCTTTTTGGAGAGAAGGCATAAAAAATGGCAAATCCAGTTTTGGCAAACAGATTGGCGCAGATCGGAAGAGCGTCGTGTAGGGAAAGAGTGTAGATCTCGGTGGTCGCCG
>URQJ01000044.1 GCA_900549945.1 uncultured Oscillospiraceae bacterium | reverse complement strand
CACGACGCTCTTCCGATCTGCTCCGAACTCGGATTCGTGCACCAGCGACCCTCGGACGGCCTGCGTATGCAGGTCAGCGCCGGGGCGAACATCGGCGAACGGCTGATGGCCGAAGGCGCGCGACATTACGGTATGCTGCGCGGCAGGGCCCTGCAATGGCTGGAGCGTGTGGAGATCGACGCCGGGCGCTTCAACGACGGCTATTTCTCCTACGTCGCGTCGTTCGGTGTGTTCACGAAGTGCTCCTACGCGACGCCGCGCAGCATGAAACGCCTGCTCGGCCACCTCGCTTACGTGCTCGAGGGCATCAAGGACATTGCGGCGCTCGAGGCGCGCCCGATGACCGTGGAGACGGACGGGCAGACCTACAGCGGCGAGTACGTATTCGGCGCGTTCAGCAACACGGTGTCGATCGGCGGCATGCTGCACTACGACAGTGCGCTCGTCGATATGAACGACGGGAAGCTCGAGATGCTCCTGATCCGCAAGCCGGCGAGCCTCGGCGAGGTGCACCGGCTGATCCACGCGCTCGGCAGCAGCAGTTTCGACGACCCGCTGTTCGATTTCGCCGCATCCTCCGTGTTCCGCCTGCAAAGCGAGAGCGGCTTCGACTGGTCTGTGGACGGCGAGCGCGCTGCCGGCGGCCCCAAAGTGGAGATTGCCTGCGTGAAAAGCGCGGTGTGCATCACGGTTCCGGCGAGAAAAGATTGATTTTTTACAGAAAACGTGTATAATAGCAGGAGACTGTGCGAATGCGGGAATACCCTGTTTGTACAGGGAAAGGAGGGATGGGCCTTGTCCGCCACATCCGCAAAAAAGAAGGCCGGCATGGGGGAGACGGTCGCGACGATCTTTAAGGATCACGTCGTCTACCGCAAGCAGATCATCAAGCTCGCCGGTTCCGACCTGCGCCGCACCTACCGCGCCTCGGCGCTCGGCTGGGCGTGGGCGGTCATCAAGCCGCTCGTGACGATCTTCGTCTATTGGTTCGCCTTTTCCATCGGCCTGCGCAAGGGCGGCGACATTGCCGGCTACCCGTTTGTGCTCTGGCTGATCTGCGGCATCGTGCCGTGGTTTTATATGAGTGAGATGCTGACGCTCGGCACGGAGTGCATCTTGCGCAACCGGTATCTTGTCACAAAGATGAAGTACCCGGTTTCGACAATCCCGACTTTTACGAGCATTTCAAAATTTTCCGTGCATCTGATCCTTCTGATCCTGACGATTTTGATCTTTATCCTGACCGGCCATATGCCGACGGTTTACATGGTGCAGCTTCCGTTTTACATGCTGTGCAATTTCCTGTTTTTCACAGGCTGGGCGCTTTTTGCGGCGCCGATTGCGGCGATCAGCACGGATTTCTCGAATCTCGTCAAGTCGTTCGTCACGGCGGTATTCTGGCTTTCCGGCATCCTGTGGGAAGTCGATTCGATGCACAACAAGCTTGCCCACCAGCTTTTGATGCTGAACCCGGTCACATTCATCTGCAACGGCTACCGCAACTGCTTCGTCTACCAGACGTGGTTTTTCGAGCAGCCGAAGCGCCTGTTGTATTTTGCGGTTGCCCTCGTGCTGATCTATGCGCTCGGCTTCTGGAGCTACCGCCGCACGCGCAGCGAAATGGCCGACGTGCTTTGAGGGGATCGATATGGACGATATTGCAATCCGGTTTACGGACGTATCTAAAATTTACAAGCTGTATTCGAGCAGCCGGCGCCGGCTCCTCGGCCTTTTCCTGAAGCGCGTGCCGCATAAGGAGAAGAAGGCCGTCGTCGATATGAGCCTGACGATTCACCGCGGCGAATCCGTGGCGGTGCTCGGGCGCAACGGCGCGGGCAAATCGACGCTTTTGAAGATGATCACGGGCGTCACGTTCCCAACCGAGGGGGAGATCGAGGTGAACGGCATCGTCAGCGCGCTTCTCGAGCTGACGAGCGGCTTCGATCAGGAATTCACCGGGCGCGAAAACATCTACCTCAAGGGCCGCATCCTCGGCCTGCGGGACGAGGAGATCGCGAAGCTCGAGCCGGGCATCGTCGAGTTTGCAGAGCTGGAAGAGTACATCGACCAGCCCGTGCGCACGTACTCGAGCGGCATGAAGGCGCGCCTTGGCTTTTCGGTGTGCGTGAACATCCACCCCGAGATCCTGATTGTCGACGAGGCGCTTTCGGTCGGCGACCGCGCGTTCCGAGACAAGTGCATCAAGAAGATCAAGGACATCATGCAGGGCGACATCACGATGCTGTTTGTCACGCACGCGGTTGAAACGGCGCGGGCGTTCTGCAAGCGCGGCGTCGTCATGAAGGCCGGCCGGGTCGTCTTTGACGGGGACATCGACGCGGCGATCGAGTATTACAACACGAAGTATTGACGGCGGACAGGTTGGAGGAAGCAGGAATTTATGAAAAAGCTGGTTGCTTTTCTGTGTGCAGTCGTCATGCTGCTTTTGTTCGCGGCTTGTGCCGCCGGAGAGGGCGGGAAGGAGATTCCCGGGGCGCTGCCGGAGATCCTCGACCGCCTGTACGACACGGCCGAGGTCGACGACGCGACGCGCGATTTTCTGAAAACAGGTCTCGTCACGATGGATATGCCGCCTGAAGTGCTGCGGGATACCCTCGGCCTTGCGGATATGCCGGATGCGGAGGCCGTCGCAAGCGAGCCGACCGCAGAGGACGATTCGTTTTTTGTCTGCCTGATGCGTATGCCGGGCGGCACGGATGTCGCGGCGTTCAAGCAGACGCTGCGCGAGGCGGCGCTCCCGCAGGCGAAAAGCGGCGAATCGGTGTGCGTTGAGAGCGCGGGCGATCTGGTCCTCCTCGTGATGGCGCAGGAGGCGGAAAAATACGGCGCGGCGTTTCACGCGCTCGCCGAATAAGAAGCATGCCCCGTTTGGCGGGGCATGCTTCTTATTCGGCCTTCGGCGGAAGGCTCGGGCTGCGCGGGCAAATGCGGAAAGCGGCGCCTGCCCGCCCGAAAACTCAGGGAAAGGGCCCCGCGGCGCGGGGATACGGTGCTTTTATGGAGGATATATTTTCGAGATCGGCGCTTCTGCTCGGCGAGGCGGCGCTGGAAACGCTTCGGCGGTCGCGCGTCGCGGTGTTCGGCGTCGGCGGCGTCGGCGGCTACGCGGTGGAGGCGCTGGCGCGCAGCGGCGTCGGCGAGCTGCACCTGATCGACAACGATACGGTTTCGCTGACGAACCTGAACCGGCAGATCATCGCGCTGCACAGCACGATCGGCCGCCCGAAGGCGGAGGTGATGCGCGAGCGCGTGCTCGACATCAACCCGGACTGCCGTGTGTTCGCTTACGAGACGTTTTTCACGCCGGAGACGGCCGGCGATTTCGATTTTACCCGGTTCGACTATGTCGTCGATGCGATCGACACGGTATCGGGCAAGATTCAGATCACGGTTTCGGCCCGCGCGGCCGGTGTGCCTGTCATCTGCGCGATGGGCGCGGGCAATAAGCTCGATCCCACCCGCTTCGAGGTGGCGGAGCTCGAGAAAACGAGTGTCTGCCCGCTGGCGCGCGTGATGCGGCGCGAGCTGAAAAAACGCGGCATCACAGGCGTGAAGGTAGTCTACTCGCGGGAGGAGCCGACAGCGCCGCACGGCGGGATAGAGACGGACGCGGTTTTCGGGACGCGCCGCCAGACGCCGGGCAGTCTGCCCTTTGTCCCCGCCGCCGCCGGCCTCATCCTCGCCTCCGCCGTCGTTTACGATTTGATCGGCATGCGGGGATAAATGCCCGGCGCTTTGCGGAGGCCGAAAAAATAAGCTGCAAAAGAAAGGCAGCATGTACCGGAAGGTGTTTTCCAAGGTACATGCTGTCTTTTTGTATGCAGAAAACCTTCTGCGTATCTCAGCCTAAAAGCTGGTCCTGCATGCGGCGGAGCTGAAGGAGCATGGACTCCGGCAGGCGCACCATGTCGTAGGTGACAGCGGTGTCGCAGGGAATGTCGGTGAGGGCAACGGCGCCCTTTGCGAGGCCGACAGGCAGCAGATTCTGCTGTTTGGCGACCGCATACCGGTCGATACTCGCGCGATAGCAGTATTCGCCGATGCCGTCCAGCACCTCGCCTGCGCGGATATCCCGCTTTGTGACGGTGATGCACTCGCTTGTCATGTGATCCATCGGGTGGCCGGTGGATTCTCCGTAAAGCACGGCCTGCGCGGCGGTGATCGGCGTCTCGATGGAACACAGGTGATACGGGCGCAGAAGCAGGTAATTGGGCCCCTCGCCCATATCGCGCTGGACGAGGCCGTCGATGATGCGCTGGTTCTGCGTGGTCACGATGACGAATACACCGGGGTTGATATCGCCGATGCCGTAATCCACCACGCCGTTCTGGCTGAGAATGCCGCCCTGCGATTGAAGGCTGAATACGCGTGCGAGGTCGGCACGGTTGCAGCGCGGGCCGTGCATACCGCGGCAGTCCGGCACGAGCCCGGTCGCGTTGGAGACCGCACACATCTCGATCATGGTTTTGGAGCCGTCGACAAATTCGATGAGCATCCGAGTGGCCATCTCGCGCTTGGACGCTTTCTCCTGCCATTCGGGCAGGCCGGGGTGTGCGTAGATATCGAGCGGGTTATTTTTCCCTTTGCCGGCGGCGACGACGGTGAAGCCGAGCGCCTTGGCAAACCGGTAAACTTCGATGATGGAGCCCGGCTCGTCCCCTGCGGTTAAGGAATAGACGATGCCGGCCTGTTCGCAGAGACGGCGGAGAATAGGGCCGACGGTCACGTCGCACTCGACGTTCATCATCACGATATGCTTTTTGTGCAGGATGCAGTCCATCGTGATGCGGGCGCCCATTTCGGGAGATCCTGTGGCGTCGATGACGACCTGAACGGTCGATAGGGATACTGCGAGCCTGTAGTCGGTGGCCGCCGCTTTCTTTCCGGCAGCGGCAGCGGCTTCGGCTTCGGCCTGCGTTGTGCAGACGGCGATCTCCTGCTGTGTGTCTGCTTGCCGGTAGCCGTCCAAACAGGTGTCGATGGAGAGGTCGACGACGATATCGAGCGTCATTCCCCGCATGCCGGCAATCTGAGCGATGATATCCTTGCCCATCTGGCCGGCGCCGATCAGCGCTGCATGGATGGGAGTTCCCTGCTGGTGCAGGGTTTCAAGTTTCCTGTCGATTTCATACATGATTGAAACCTTCTTTCGGATTTATAGATTTAAAAATGAAGAATATTTGGGAGCAACAGAAGAGAATCTCTGTTTTCTATTATGCAACACTTCTTTTCGTTTTTCAAGACAAATTTTGAAAAATGAAAAAATATTTGAAAAACCTATTGCATTTCATAGATAACTGTGATAATATCGGTAACAACAGAAGAGAAAAACTGATTATTTTGTGCAGGATCCAAATTTTGATTTGAAAACTCATGCCTTGAAACTGAAAATAAAACAAAATTTGGAAAAAGCACAAAAAACACAGTAAGTTTCAGAAATGGAGGAAAGAATATGAAAACAAAAAGATGGCTGGCCTGCATGCTATCCGCAGCAATGGTGATTTCTATGGCTGCGTGCAGCAGTGGGGGAGGCGAAAGCACGGAGAGCCAGAACACATCGACAGTCTCTGCCGGATCGGCGGTAGAAGGGGAGGACGGTCCCTTTGCCCCGTATGCGGAGACCGTCACGATGGACTTCGGCGTAGACATGGATGTGAACAGCGGAGAGGCAACTAAGCTGGCAGAGGCTGGCGAGCCCTACGACGATAATCGGTGGATCCAGCTCTTTAAGGAAAAACTCAACGTTCAAACGAATTATGAGCTGGTGGCGACCGGTGAGCAGTACAACCAGCAGATCAAGCTTTTGATGTCTTCGAATGAGCTGCCGGATTACTTCAAGATCAATGATTGGTCCGATTTTCAGCAGATGGCGGACGCCGGCCTTTTGACGGATATGACCGACATCTACGAGCAGTATGCTTCGCCGCTTTTGAAATCCATCATGGAGACGGAGGGCGAGCAGGTGTACCTGCCGGTGACCTACAACGGAAGAATGTACGGTCTGCCGCGCACAATGCCCTCGACAAACGGCTACAATCACCTGTGGATTCGGCAGGACTGGCTCGATAATCTCGGGCTGGAACGCCCGAAAACGATGGAGGACGTGCTGGAAATTGCCCGGGCCTTTAAGGAAAAGGATCCGGACGGAAACGGCGAGAGCGACACGCTGGGCATGCGGCTCGACCAGACCTATATGAACCAGAAGGGCCTGTTCTGGGGCTTCGGCGGCTATCCGGATTTCTGGGTGACCAAGGCGGACGGCAGCGTCGATTACGGCACGGTGCAGCCCGAGATCAAGAAGGGTCTCAGCTTTATCAAGACTATGTTGGATGAGGGCCTCGTGAATCCGGAATTTATCACGACGGACCGCGAAACCTCGCAGGAGGATGTCGTCAGCGGCAAGGTCGGCATGTATTACGGCGCGCACTGGGAGAGCCCTCGGGCCTCTGTAGACGCGGATCCGGATGCACGCTGGGCGGCGGTTCCGCTGCCGACGGAGGACGGCGGCGCGATTACGATCCCGCTGACGACCGGTGTGGAGGGCGGCTATGTGGCCACCGCCAATGCGGAACATCCCGAGGCGCTCGTAAAAATGATGAATGTATATGTGGAAGCGCTGTTCGGTGAGGAGGGCGATTTTAACCGCTACTTCACGGTAGAGGGCATCGGTGCCGTCTGGAACTATTCGCCGGTAAGCCTCTTGGACCCGGAGATCGATGTGGACGGCTACCGAGAATGGAAGGCGGCGGCCGATGCGAATGATTTTTCGAATATCGGCGGCTCCGGCAAGGGCTTTTACGAATTTAACGAGCAGGGCCTGATCGAATACGGCATGATGTTTGGCCCGCAGGACAGTGCGTTCGCCTTCGTGGACCAGACGTATCCGGACAGCGTCATGTGGAACGCGTACTTCGGTGCATCGACGCCCACACAGGTCGAGCGCGGCAGCTCGATGAGCGAATACTTGAACACGACGCTGGCCTCGCTCGTTACCGGGCAGCTTGAAATGGACAGCGGCTTTGACCAAATGGTGTCTGAATGGCGTTCGATGGGCGGCGACCTTGTGATCGAAGAGATCACAGAGCTTCTGAACGAATCCGAATCAGGGGAATAACCCGGCGGGCAGATGCCCCGAAATTGACCGAAGGGCGGTGTGCCGTTTTCCACTGCGGCCGCCGCCCTTTTCCATTTCTTGTGATAGGAGGACAGAAGCGTTATGAAAGCGACGCGAGTGAAACACTTCAAGCGTGTCAAGCAGTGGCCCCTCCATTTGATGCTGCTCCCCGGGGTAATCCTGCTGTTTGTTTTTTCCTATGTGCCGATGGCGGGCATTGTCATTGCCTTTCAAAAGTACAACCCCGCAAAGGGTTTTATCTTCAGCCAGACCTTTAACGGGCTGGACAATTTCAGGTACATATTCTCCATGCCGAACATCGGGCAGGTAATCTGGAACACGGTGTTCATGGCGGTTTCGAAGATTATCCTCGGCATGCTCGTGCCGATTCTCGTGGCGCTGCTGCTCAATGAACTGCGCAGCCGGGCCTTTAAGCGCACGATACAGACCGTCATCTACTTCCCGTACTTCTTGTCGTGGATCATTCTGGCCGGCGTGTTTACCGACATCCTCTCGCCGACCGACGGCGTGGTTAATCAGATTTTAAAGACGGTCGGAATGGAGCCAATCTACTTTCTCGGCGATAAGCAGTGGTTTCCGGTCACGATGATCATCACGGATGTCTGGAAGGGATTCGGCTTCGGCACGATCGTTTATTTAGCGGCAATCACCGGCATAGACCCCACACTCTACGAGGCGGCGGAGATCGACGGCGCCTCCCGCTGGCGGCAGACTTGGCACATCACGCTGCCGGGCATGCGCATGATCATCGTTCTGATGCTCACGCTTAGCCTCGGCAATGTGCTCAACGCCGGCTTCGACCAGATCTTTAACCTCTATAACGATCTGGTGATGGAAACCGGCGATATTCTGGACACGCTTGTCTACCGGCTGGGCCTGCAGCAGACGCAGTACGGGCCATCCACGGCGGTGGGCCTGCTGAAATCCGTGGTATCATGCATTTTAATTTCGGTTTCCTATTATGTATCGTACAAAGTGTTCGACTATCAGATGTTCTGAGGAGGGGCTGCAAAATGAAGATTGAATCGAAGGGCGTCAAGGTCTTCCGCGTTTTCAATGTTTTGATTTTGATTGCGCTTGGCCTGATCTGCCTGCTGCCGTTTCTCAATGTAATCGCCCTTTCTTTCAGCGATAAAATAGCGGCGGCCAGCGGACAGGTCACCTTTTGGCCGGTGAACTTTACGACCGACGCTTACCGGTACGTTTTGGATCAGGGCGCGTTCTGGCGGTCGTTTCTGATCTCGCTCGAGCGCGTGGCGCTGGGCGGCGGCCTCGGTATTTTCCTGACGGTGCTTTCGGCTTACCCGCTGTCGAAATCGAGCGCCGTGTTTAAAATGCGTACCGTCTATGTGTGGTACTTTTTCATCACAATGCTGTTCAGCGGCGGTTTGATTCCGGGCTATGTGGTCATCACGGGGCTGGGGCTGAAGAACACCATTTGGGCGCTGGTGCTGCCTGGCGCGGTGAGCGCGTACAATATCCTGCTGATGCTCAATTTTTACCGGCAGTTGCCCAGCGAGCTGGAGGAAGCGGCGTTCATCGACGGCGCGGGGCATTTCAGAACGTGGTTCCACATCTATCTGCCGTGCTCAATTCCTTCGATCGCCACCATCGCGCTTTTCACGATCGTGGGCCAGTGGAACGCATGGTTCGACGGCCTGATCTACATGACAAAGACGGAGCTTTATCCCTTACAGAGCTACCTGCAAACAATCGTGACCCGGCTCGATTTTCAGAATATGACGGCGGAGGAGCTCAAGCGCCTGTCTGCGCTGAACCAGCGCTCGCTGATCTCGGCGCAGATGGTGATCGCCATGGTCCCGATTTTGATCCTGTATCCTTTTTTGCAGAAATACTTTGTGACCGGCATGGTGCTCGGCAGCGTGAAGGGATGACCATTTTGAGAGGAGTTTTCCTGTATGCAGCGATTAAAGGTAAGTGAAAATAAGCGTTTTTTATGCCTTGAGGACGGCTCGCCCTTTTTCTGGCTCGGCGATACAGCATGGGAGCTGTTCCACCGGCTGAGCCTTGAGGAAGCAGAGCGGTACTTTCAAGTGCGGGCGAAGCAGGGCTTCACGGTCACGCAGACCGTGGCGCTTGCGGAATTTGACGGTTTGACCGAGCCAAATTATTACGGGCGGTTTCCGCTTTTAAAAAATGAAGGGGGCGCCTATGACCCCTGCCTGTGGGATACGGCGGGGCCGAATTCCTACTGGGATCATGTGGATGCGGTTCTCGATCTTGCGAAAAAATACAATATGTATGTGGCCTTTGTGGCAACGTGGGGCGATAAATATTTCAAGGCGCACGGCGTGGGGCCGGAGATCTTCACTCCGGAGAACGCGAGGATATACGGGCGCATGCTGGGTGAGCGCTACGGCGGGCGCGACAACCTGCTGTGGGTGCTCGGCGGCGATCGCGGACTTGCGGCGTATGCGCATTTTAAAATCAACGAGGCGCTGGCGCTCGGGCTCCGTGAAGGGGAGAAAAAGCGGCATCTGGTCACCTGCCATCCGGGCGGAGCACAGTCGAGCTCGCGGTATTTCCCGACAGAGGATTGGCTGGATTTCAACATGATCCAGTCCGGTCACAACTGCCGGAACCTCAAGAACTACGAATACGTGCAGCACGACTATGCGCTCGAGCCGATAAAGCCGACGCTGGACGCCGAGCCGCGTTATGAGGATCACCCGGTGGATTTCAATCCCGAAAACGGCTACTTTGATGCGCCGGATATTCGGCAGGCCGCTTACTGGGGCGTTTTTTCCGGCGGTCTCGGCATCACGTACGGCCATCACAGCGTGTGGCGGATGAATCGGGCGTTTTCCGCTTACTACCCGCTGACATGGGAGGCGGGGCTGGAGAGACCGGGTGCGTGCCAGATGCGGCACCTCAAGGCGCTGATCCTGCGCTATCCGTTTTTCGAGCGCGTTCCCGCGCAGGAACTGCTTGCGGAAAATTACGGCGGCGCCAGCTACATCGCAGCGGCGCGCGGCGCACGGTACGCGCTGTTTTACGCGCCGAACGGCGTGGATGTGCCGGTACGGCTCGGTATGCTTCCGGGCGGCACGGTGCGGGCCGCATGGTACAGCCCCGTAACGGGAGAAACACAGGAAATCGGTGTATTGGACAATGCGGGCGTCCGTGTTTTTTCGCCCGAAAAGCGCGGCCGGGATCAGGATATCGTCCTGTGTCTCGAGAGCTGCTGACAGGAGGCGAGAACTGAAATGGATCATAAAATTGTTTTGGGCATAGCGCCAACCCGGCGGGGCGGCGTGTTTGTGAACCCCGATGCGCTGCGGCAGAAAGCGCTCCTCTACACGGTGTTGGAGGAGCTGGATCTGCCGAACGTCGAGCTGGTCGACTTGGAGGGAATCAATGAAGAGGGGCTTCTGCGCGGCAAGGAGGATGTGCCCGGGGTAATCGAACGCTTTAAAGCGCGCGGCGTCAACGCGCTGTTTTTCCCGCACTGCAATTTCGGCTCGGAGCACAGCGTCGCAAAGGTGGCGGCTGCACTGGGGGTGCCGCTTCTGCTGTGGGGGCCGCGCGATGAGGCGCCGGAAGCGGACGGCTCCCGCCTGCGCGACACGCAGTGCGGCCTGTTTGCGACGGGCAAGGTGCTGCGCAGAATGAATGTGCCGTTCACCTATTTGCCGAACTGCCGCACGAGGGATCCCCTTTTTCAAAAGGGACTGGAAACCTTTCTGTCCGCGGCCAATGTCGTAAAGGAATTTCGCCGGGCGAGAATTCTGCAAATCAGCGTGCGGCCGGACGATTTCTGGACGATGATGTGCAACGAGGGCGAACTGCTCGAAAAATTTGGGATCCAGATCTTTCCGGTATCCGTCAGCGATCTTGTCCAGCGCGTGGAGGCGCTTTCAAAGGAAAACCCGGCCTCCGTACAGGAAACCGTGCGGTACATCTATGCGCACGCCGAGGTGAAGATCGATGCGGCGGCGGTGCACAGGCTGGCCTGCCTGAAGGTTGCGATGCAAAAAATCGCGGAGGAAAACGACTGCACGGCCGTAGCGATCCAGTGCTGGTATTCCCTGCAAAAAACGCTCGGCGTCATGCCGTGCCTCGCAAATGCACTGCTCACGGAGGAGGGGCTCCCGGTTGCCTGCGAAACGGATATCCACGGCGCGATCTCGTCCATTCTGCTGCAGGCGGCAGGCAGAGGCGCTTCCCCGAGTTTCTTTGTGGATTGGTCTGTGCGTCACCCAACGGCGGAAAACGGCGAGCTCTTACAGCACTGCGGGCCGTGGCCGCTCTCCCTCGCAAAGGAGAGGCCGGTCGTCACGCGTCCGTTCGCGTTTTCCGAGAACTGCCCGGGCGCCGTTGTGGCAGAGTGCAGGGGCGGTGAGATCACGCTGCTGCGCTTTGACGGCGACCACGGGGAATACGGCCTGTTGCTGGGCACAGCCCGCGGCATAGAAGGCCCGAAAAACCACGGGACATACCTGTGGGTGGAGGTGCCGAACTGGCCGAAGGTGGAGAGCATGATCGTCAAGGGGCCATATGTGCACCACGCGACGGGCCTGCACGGCAATGTGCTTCCGGTACTGTATGCGGCAGCGGACTACCTGCCGCAGCTCCGCTTGGATTTCTTCGATGAAAAACAGCGGCAGGAGACAGAAAACAGCTTTTTTCAGTGATTTTGGAGTGCGGCAATGAAGCTTTTGGGAATTGATGTGGGCACTACGGGCGTAAAGGCTGCGATCTTTTCGCAGGAGGGCGAAATGCTCGGCTGCGGCATGGAGACCTCCCGTATCCAGGAAGGCCGGCTACAAGGTTCTCAGCCGCACTGATGATGCTTCGATCTCGGCCCTGGTCGCCCAGATGAAGGCGGAGGGACAAGATAGGAAATT
>URQJ01000043.1 GCA_900549945.1 uncultured Oscillospiraceae bacterium | reverse complement strand
AGTTCAGACGTGTGCTCTTCCGATCTAGCGGCCTGCACGGCGGCGGTCAACGCGCACTACGATCTGATCGACCTCGCGCTTCGGCGGCAGGCGGCGCCGAAGGAATAACGGAATACAGCCGGGGCGTGCCCTTTTGGCGTTTGGGCGGTGAAAAACCTTGCGGTCGCCCTGCTCGGTACAGTCTTGTCCGGGCGTGACGGCCGCCGCGGCATGTCACCGTTTGGCGGTGCGGGCGGATACACAGCGGCGGGTGAGCGGTTCAGCGCCCGGGCATCGATGCACGCCGCGTTTTCAGCGCTTTTCCGCGGTAAGCCGGATCCCCGCGCCCGGCATAGCCCTGCTCTTCCTCAAAGGTACTGCCCCTGTATTGCGCGAAAGCATGACCAGCACCGCCTTGCGGTCCCCTCGCGCTCAGCGCCTGAAGCGCCGGATACCCGAACGCAGCGCCGTGCGGGGCGCGAAAAAATATGGCTGGATTTAGCGGCAGGGCTTGACATCTCTGCCGATTTCCGGTATAATAACTTTTGTTATCCGGCCTATGGATAATATTTTTGGTCGGAAAATTTGCGGTACATCTTGACAGCTTTGCGTGTTTTGTGCTATAATACAATTCGCGTTGAAATGGAGAGGTGTCCGAGTGGTTTAAGGAGCTAGTCTTGAAAACTAGTGATCCCGCAAGGGACCAAGAGTTCGAATCTCTTCCTCTCCGCCAATTTTATTTTTAAGTTTTCACTGTTTTGGAGAAGTACCCAAGTGGTGAAGGGGCTCCCCTGCTAAGGGAGTAGATCGGGTAACCGGTGCATGGGTTCAAATCCCATCTTCTCCGCCAGACCTGCGGTCAGCAATTTGCGGCCGCAGGTCTTTCTGTTTTTAAGTTCTGCGCCCGCGCTTATGGCGGATATCTATTTCGTAACAGTCAGACAATAAGAAACGATGATTTATCTTCGGATAGCTTGTCGTTTCTTTTGCTTTTTGCATGGCTTTATTTCTGAGAGATCGTTATCTATAATATGGTATACAATGCGCATCGTCTGGTCTCAAATCACAGCAATATCTGTTTATGTTCCTCGGCCGGAGCTGTGGCCGGCAAACTGCGGCCGTGTTTCTTTCTGTTTCTGCGTCCGTATCCGGCGGGCTGCCCGTTTTATATGCCCTGTACAAGCCGTAAAACAAGCGGTGCAGGTGATGCTTTTCAGGTGCGCCGATGCTTTTGGTTTTCTCAAAGCCGCTGATTATAAACAATCGATAAAAATCATCAAATGCAGATGGAAATTTACGGCAGGATATGCTATACTGAATCTGAATACATGCAGCCGCGGCGGAATTCCGCGGAAAATAAAAGAATCAGATAGGAGTGGACTGTATGGATGTAAAAGCAATCGTATCGCAGATGACGCTCGAAGAGAAAGCCGCGCTCTGCTCGGGCAAGAATTTTTGGCACCTGCAAACGCCGGAGCGCCTCGGCATCGAGCCGGTCATGGTTTCGGACGGCCCGTGCGGAATTCGCAAGCAGGCCGACGCGGCGGATCATCTCGGTCTGAACGCCAGCGTGCCGGCGACGAGTTATCCGACCGGCTCGTGCATGGCGTGCTCGTTTGACCGCGCGCTGTTCCGCGAATCCGGCGTCACGCTCGGCCACGCCTGTCAGGCCGAGCAGCTTTCCGTTCTGCTCGGACCGGCCGCAAATATCAAGCGCTCCCCGCTCTGCGGCAGAAACTTCGAGTATCTTTCGGAGGACCCTTACCTGACGGGCGAGCTCGCCGCGAGTTACATCGACGGCGTGCAGAGCCAGAATGTCGGCGTCAGCCTGAAGCACTTTGCCGTGAACAATCAGGAGTACCACCGCATGTCCAGCGACAGCGTTGTGGATGAGCGCACGCTGCGCGAAATCTACCTCGCTGGCTTTGAGACCGCCGTGCGCCGCGCGAAGCCGTGGACGGTCATGTGCTCGTATAACCGCGTCAACGGCACGTATGCGGCGGAAAATAAGCGCCTGCTCACCGAGATCCTACGCGATGAATGGGGCTTCGACGGCTATGTCGTCAGCGACTGGGGCGCGACGACGGCGGAGCGCGTCAAGTGCCTCGAGGCCGGTATGGATCTTGAGATGCCCGGCAAGAACGCCGCGAACGACAGGCAGCTCGTCGAGGCCGTGCAAAACGGCACGATGGATGAAAAAGTGCTCGATACGGCGGCGGAGCGCATTTTGACAGTCGTGCTCAAATACCTCGACCATAAAAAGCCGGAAACCGTCATCGACTTTGAGGCCGACCACGAAAAGGCGCGCAAGATCGCTGCGGAATCGATGGTGCTGCTCAAAAACGACGGCATTTTGCCGCTGAAAAAGGATGCGAAGGTCGCCTTTGTCGGCGAGTTTGCGCGCACGCCGCGCTTTCAGGGCGGCGGCAGCTCCAATGTAAACGCTTACAAGGTCACGAGTGCGCTCGAGGCCGCCGAAACGATGGGCCTGCACGTCTCGTTTGCACCGGGCTATGCGACCAAAACGCCGGAGCCGGACGCGGCGCTGCTCGAGGAAGCCGCAAAAACGGCAGAGGCCGCCGACGTCGCGGTCGTCTTTGTCGGTATCACTGACGCGATGGAATCCGAGGGCTTCGACCGCCGCACGCTTTCGATGCCGGAAAACCACGAGGCGCTGGTCGCGGCGGTCTCGAAGGTGCAGAAAAATACCGTGGTCGTCGTCATGTGCGGCGGCTGCATTACGATGCCGTGGCTCAGCGATGTGCGCGGCGTGCTGTACGCGTATCTTGGCGGCGAGGCAGTCGGCCCCGCGACGCTCGACCTGCTTTTCGGCGACGCGAACCCCTCGGGCAAGCTGGCGGAGAGTTTTCCGAAGCGGCTGGAGGACAACCCGTCCTACCTCTACTACTTCGGCGACGAGCAGAACCGCACCGAATACCGCGAGGGCATTTTTGTCGGCTACCGCTACTACGACAAGAAAAGCATCGACGTGCTGTTTCCGTTCGGTTACGGCCTGAGCTACACGACGTTTGAATACAGCGATCTCAGGCTCGATAAGGCGGAGATGCTGGATACCGACACGCTGACTGTAACGGTCAAGGTCAAAAATACCGGCGCCGTCCGCGGCAAGGAGGTCGTGCAGCTTTATGTCGGCATGCCGCAGAGCCGCACGATCCGCCCGGAAAAGGAGCTGCGCGGCTTCGAAAAGGTGGAGCTTGCGCCGGGCGAGGAAAAGACCGTTTCCTTCACGCTCTCGAAGCGCGCGTTCGCCTATTACCGCACCGACATCGCGGACTGGTACGCGGAAAGCGGCGATTATGTCATCATGGCGGCAAAATCGAGCCGTGATGTTGCCTGCACTGCGACGGTCCGCGTCACATCCACGACGGAAATCAAGCGGGTTTACACGATGAATTCCACAGTGGAGGAGATCATGGAAAGCCCTGTCGGCCGCGAATTTATCGGGAAGATGATCGCGAGCAGCGGGCTTGTGCCGTCCGACGCCTCCGAGGGCCCGAACCTCGGCGAGGGTACGGCGCAGATGATGGAGATCATGATGCGCGAGATGCCGCTGCGCAGCCTGCTGGCCTTCGGCGGCGAGAATGTGCCCGCGGGGCTCGGCGAAATGCTGCTCAGCCAGTTGAATGCCTGACAGGCGGAAAGGGAGGAAAGCGATGGAAACGATTGTAAGCGTGCGTGAGGGACGGCTCGAGGGCTGCCGCTCCGCCGATGAAAAAAGCATAATTTTTAAAGGGGTGCCTTACGCGGAGCCGCCGGTTGGCGCGCTGCGCTGGAAGCGCCCGCAGCCGAAAGCCCCGTGGGACGGCGTGCGCCCGGCCAAGGAATTTTCGGCGAAGGCCCATCAGGCCGATTTGACGCGCGAGGGCTTTTACGCGAAGGAATTCTATACCGACGAGCGGATTGAGCGCAGCGAGGACTGCCTATACCTCAATATCTGGACGCCTGCGGGCGCGCAGCCGGGGGATAAGTTGCCCGTGCTCTTCTGGGTGCACGGCGGCGCGTTTCTGCACGGCTGCGGTGCGGAAAAGGAGTTTGACGGCGAGCAGTTTGCGCGAAACGGCGTGATCCTCGTCACAATCAACTACCGCGTCGGCGCGCTCGGCTTTTTCACACATTCCAGCCTTGCGGCGGAAAACCCGGAGGGGATCTGCGGCAACTACGGCATCTACGACCAGATCGCGGCGCTCGAGTGGTGCAGGGCGAATATCGCGGCCTTTGGCGGCGATCCCGAAAACATTACAGCGGCAGGGCAGTCTGCCGGCTGTATGAGCGTGCAAATTTTGATCTCCTCGCCGCTGACAAAGGGGAAGCTCCGCCGGGCGATTCTGCAAAGCGGCGGCGGGCTGAACGGCCTGAGCCGAGATTTTTCGCTCGAAAGCCATCTGGAAGCCTCGAAAAGGCTGATGGAGGCGCTCGGCGCGTCGACCATCGAGGAGATGCGCGCGATTCCCGGCGAGAAAATCGCCGAGGTGCAGTACACGATCACCTCCGGCGACGGTCTGTGCTGGACGCCGATTGTCGACGGCGTGCTGCTGACCGCGCCGGTCGATGACGCCGCGAAAGCAGGGGCGGCGCACGACATCGATTATATGATCGGCTCCACCGGCGACGACATCGGCGCCGATACGCGCCGCCTCGAATACAGCGCGGTGTACTGGGCGCAGAACCAGCTCGCGCTGGGGAGGCGGCCGGCCTATATCTACTTCTTCGACCGCAAGCTGCCCGGCGACGACGCGGGCGCGTTCCATTCATCGGAGCTGTGGTACGAATTCCACACGCTCGACCGTGCGTGGCGGCCGTGGGAGCCGTGCGACTACGCGCTGGAGGCGGCGGTCTCCGGATATTGGGCGAATTTTGCGCGCTGCGGCAATCCGAACGGCGATGGCCTGCCGCATTGGAGGCCGTATACGGCGGAGGCGCCGGTGCAGATGCGCCTCGCGGAAACGATCGGCGAGGAAAACGCCGTTTCCGTGAAAGGCTGATTTTTCTGCAAAAACCCCTTGACAAGTGCCGCCCCGACTGCTATAATAACACTTGCTGAGCGCGAGTGCTGGAATTGGCAGACAGGCACGTTTGAGGGGCGTGTGTTTATGACGTACGGGTTCAAGTCCCGTCTCGCGCACCACACAAAGAAGCCGCGGCAGATCTGATTTTTCGGATTTGCCGCGGTTTTTTTTGTTTTTGTTAAACGATCGCAAAATAGCACAGGGAAGGAGGCGCGTTTGTGTGCCACGAAACGTATATCCGTGAGGTGCCGGGGGCGCGGACGGCGGTGCTGATGGTGCACGGCATTCTCGGAACGCCGGCGCATTTTGCGCCGCTGTATCCGCAGATTCCCGCAGACTGGTCGGTCTACAGCATTTTGCTCGAGGGGCACGGCGGCAAGGTTGAGGATTTTGCCGCGGCCTCTATGGCGGCTTGGCAGGCACAGGTGCGCGGCTGGGTGGAGAAGCTGCGCCGGAAATACGCGCGCGTTGTTTTCGCTGCGCATTCGATGGGGACGCTCTTTGCGGTGCACACGGCTGTCTGCGACCCGGAAAATATCGCCGGCCTGTTTCTCTTGAATGTCCCGCTGCGGGCTGGCGTGAAGCCGCGCGCCGTGCGCAATGCCCTGAAGGTCGCTCTGGACCGCGCGTCGCCCGCAGATCCCGGCGCATGGGGGATGCGGCAGGCATACAGCATGGAGCCGGACGGCAACCTCCTGAAGTACCTGCGCTGGATTCCGAATTATATGGCGCTTCTGCGCCTGATGCGCACTGTGCGCGCGGAAATCGGCCGGATCGCAGTGCCCTGCCGCTGCTTCCAGTCCGCGCATGATGAACTTGTCGCGCGCGCCTGCACAGGGCTTTTGCTGAAAAATCCACGGATCTGCGTCGAGAACCTGCCGGAATCCGGCCATTTTGCTTACAGTTTTGAGGATCAAGCACGGATCTGCGCCGCATTTTCGGATTTTTGCCGTGAGATCGGCCATACTAACCGCATAAAGGAGTGATTGGTATGATCGAACAGGATACGGTGCGATTGCTGCGCGAGTGCGACGCCGGCATCAAAATGGGAACGGCCTCGATCAGCGATGTTCTGCCGCACGTGAAGGGCGGCGCGCTGCGGCAGTACCTCGAGGATTGCAGGGCGGAGCACGAGAAGCTCGGTACGGAGATTCAGGGCATGCTCAACCGCTACCACGACGAGGGCAAGGCGCCGAACGCGATGGCAAAAGGCATGTCATGGATGAAAACGAACGTGAAGCTCGCGGTGGATGATTCAGACGAGACGATCGCCGACCTGATGACGGACGGCTGCAATATGGGTGTGAAATCGCTCAACCGCTACCTCAACGAATACGAGGCGGCGGAGGAACGGGCGAAGGACATCACGAAGCGGCTTATCAATCTGGAGGAAAAGCTCGTGATAGATATCCGCGGCTTTCTCTGAACAAAATACAAAAAGATCGGGGCACTGTGAAAAACAGCGTCCCGATCTTTTGCTGTATTCGGCGGGGGCTCAGCTTTTGTCCTGCATGACAGAGGCGATCACGCCGAGCAGCTCGCGCGTGGTATCTGCGGCGTGCTCCCAGTACATGACGCCGAGCAGGCCCTTTTCCTTTGTGTATACACACTTGCGGCGCACCGCCTCGGGCGACTCAAAGCTGATGAAATCGCTGCCGTTCCAGAGGTACGAGGCCTCGGCGTCCGCGTCCCAATACTCGGTAAAATTGCCGGCACGGCGGAATTCCTCGGTCAAATCCTTGTACTCCGGGCCGTATTCGCCGACGCTGCCTGCCGGCTGCAGCAGGCCGTTGTTGACGTTTGGCACGCCGGAGAAGCTGCGGCCGTAGAACGCGATGCCGACGATGAGCTTGCGCAGCGGCACGCCGGCGCTGTGGAACAGGTCGACAATGTAGCGCGTGCTGGTCTTGTTGTCGTCGCCCTTTGAAGCGCCGAGCGCCGCGTGGTGGCCGGCCTGCGTCGTAGCGCCGTTGCGCATGTCGTAGGTCATGAGCTGGACGTAATCGACGATCTTCGCCACTTTATCCATTTCGGTGTCGCGCACGAAGTAGTCGCCGGCGCCGGCCGCGAGCGAGACGATGCGGTTCTGGCCGAGCGCATCGCGCAGCGCCTGCAAAAGCGCCGTGTAGTTCTCCCTGTCGCGCGGGTCGGCGTCGATGCCGGCCGAATCGTTGCAGGGGTACTCCCAGTCGATGTCGATGCCGTCAAGCCCGTGCGCGTTGATGTAATCGAGGCAGGAGGCCGCAAAGGCGCGCCGTCCCGCGTCGGTCATCGCCATCGTCGAGAAGCCGCCCGCGCCCCAGCCGCCGACGGAGAGCACGATCTTGACCGCCGGGTTCCAACGGCGGAACTGCTCGATGCAGCCGATGTTTGTGAGCTGGTGCGTGTCGAGCAGGCCGTCCTTGACGAGGCCGAAGGCGAGGTTAATGTGCGTGAGCTTCGATACGTCGTCCTGCGTCACGTCCGGCATTTTCGGGTTTGTAATGTAGCCGATCGAATAATATTCCATAAAACACGATTCCTTTCCGGTTCATTCCTGCTCTTATTATAGCCAATGGCGGGCGGGAAGTCAACCGTTTGCTTCCTGCGGGCGTTGTGCTATAATAGGGGCAAAGGGGGCGATGAAGATGGATTTTGACGCGATGCTGCGGGCGGTTCTGGAGCAGGTGTGCGCCGCGGGCATTCCGGCCGCCGCGCGGATCGACCCGCAGGTGCGGCTGAATACGCGCGCAAAAAAGCGGTATGGGCGCTGCATCTGCAAAAACGGGTGGTATGAAATCGAGCTGTCCGCGCATCTCGTGCATGCGGACAGCTCGTTTGTGTATACCGTTTTGGCCCATGAGGTGCTGCACACCTGCCCGGGCTGCATGAACCACGGGCCGCTCTGGAAGCAGTATGCGGCGCGGATGAGAGAGCGGTATGGGTATTTGATTGCGCGCACGGCGCAGTATGCGCTGGTGCCCGAGGCGCCGCGCGAAGCGCCGTATCTCCTGCAATGCGCGGCCTGCGGCACACTGTTTCCAAGGCAACGGATGAGCCGGTCGGTCCGCGAGCCGGGGCGCTACCGCTGCCGGTGCGGCGGCAAACTGCTGCGGCTACGCTGAAAGCGTGATGCCGAAGAAGCGCTCCGCGTTGCCGTGGCAGATCATTTCGAGTTCCGCCTCGGAGAGCCCGGCCTGCCGGAGCAGCGCGTATTCGGCGGAAACGGTGCTCCATGGGAAATCTGTGGCGAAAAATACCTTGTCCGCGCCGTGCTTTCGAATCAGCGCGCCGCAGCGCTCCGGCGTGAGCGAGCGCGTCGCGAAGGCGGTGTCGAGCAGGATATTCGGCTTGCCGATCACATAGCGCTCCACGTCCGCGTCCATCTCCATGCCGCCCATATGCGCGCCGATGATTTGGAGCGCGGGGAAGCGGCCCGCGATTTCGGCGAGCATCTTCGGCGTGCAGTGCACGACTTCCGGAGAATACGGGTCGCGCCCGGCGTGAAAGACGACGGGCAGGCCGAGCGCAGCGGCGGCCTCGTAGACCGGAAACACCGCCGGATCATCGATGAAAAATTCCTGATAGTCGGGGTGGAATTTCACGCCCTTGAGCCCGAGCGCCTTAATGCGGTGCAGCTCGTCCACGGCGTTTTCGGCGGTGGGGTAGACGCTGCCGAAGCAGTAGGCGTTTCCCTTTTGGCAGGCGGCCGCGAAATTGTTGACGGAGGTCATCTGCGACGGCTTCGTCGCGATATGCAAAATCATAAAGCCCGCGCACCCGGCGGCCGCGGCCTCCTCGCAGAGGCTGCCGTAGGTGCCGTCGCCGTGGTAGGTGCAGCGGCTGATCTCCGCGAGGCGCGGCAGGGCCTTCGGCGCAAGCGCGTCGGGGAAGCAGTGGGTGTGCATGTCGAATATCAGCATGGAATTCTCCTTTCGGCGGGCATGCGCCCGAAAAGTAAAAGGGAGACTTTTTTGAAAAAGTCTCCCTCGTAAACCGTATTGCCTGCGAATCAGTCGCTGCTGAAAGGCAGGAGCGCGAGGTGACGAGCACGCTTGATAGCGACCGTCAGGCCACGCTGGTGGTGTGCACAAGTTCCCGTAACTCTTCTGGGCAGGATCTTTCCTCTTTCAGAAATAAAACGGCGAAGCTTGGCAACATCCTTGTAATCGATATATTCCGCCTTGTCCACGCAGAAGCTGCAAACTTTTCTGCGGCCCTTGCGTCCGCCGCGGCGGTTATCTCTCTCCGGTCTGTCTGCCATTGCGAAAGCCTCCTTCTTTTAAATCATTGTTGCGGAGCGCATCAGAACGGCAAATCGTCGTCGCCGATGATCTCCTCGAAATCCCCGCTGTTCCCGCTCGAATAGGTGGGGGCGGGTTCGCTGTAAGCCGGGCGCTGCATCTCGTTTCCGGCCGTGCTGTTACCGCTATTGTAATTGCCGCCATAGGACGAGCCGCCGTAGCTGTTGTTGCTGCCGTAATTCGAGCCGCCGTCGGAATTGCGTTTGGAATCCGCAAAATTGACGTCGTCCGCAACAATCTCAAAAGCCTTGCGCTTGTTGCCGTCCTTGTCGGTATAGGTGCGCGTCTGAATGGAGCCGTGAACCGCCATCATCTGGCCTTTGCGGAAGTATTTGCATACGAAATCCGCCGTGCCGCGCCATGCGACGATATCGATGAAATCGGTCTGGCGCTCTGTGCCGGATTTAACGTAGGAACGGTCGACGGCGAGCGTGAAGCTCGTAACGGCGACGTCGCTCGGTGTGTGGCGGAGCTCCGGGTCAGCCACCAGTCTGCCCATAACAACTGCGACATTCAACATAGGTAACAACTCTCTTTCGTCATTCCAAAAACTTATTCTGCAGCGGATTCTTCCTTAGCCTCAACGGCTTCGGCTGCAACAGCCTCCACGTCGATCGGCTTCGGCTCAGCGGCTTTGCGCGGCTTCGCAGCAGCATTTGCAAAACGCGGGTCCTTCTTGATGATGATGGAGCGGATGACGCCGTCGGTGATCTTGTAGCGTCTGTCCAGCTCAGCCGTGAAGTCCGGCGTGCTCTCGAAGTTGATGAGGGTGTAGTAGCCCTCCGTCTCCTTGTTGATCGGGTATGCAAGTCTTCTCTTGCCCCAATCGTCAACGCCTTCGACAGTGCCGTGTTTCGCAATCAGCGCCTTGAACTTTTCAACCAGCTCTGCGCTGCCCTCCTCACCGAGCTTTGCGGAGAGGACGAGCACGGTTTCGTACTTGTTCTTTACCTCTGTCATGGTTTGCACCTCCTTTTGGACTTTGGCCCCGTCCTTTAAAACGGAGCAAGGATTGTCGGCGCGGCTTTGTATTCCAATCCGCTTTTGCGGTCATCCGAAGCAAAGCGCACTAACAAAAATATTATACCATAAAAAAACGCCAAGTCAAGGGAAATTTCCCCCGCATGGCGTTTTTTCTCAAAGTGTTTCGGCAATTTCTTTCAGATAGGCCCGGAATTCGGCGCCGATCTCGGGGTGCTGCAGAGCGGCCTCCACCTGCGCCTGCATGATGCCGAGCTTATTGCCCATATCGTAGCGCTTGCCGGTGAAGTCCACGGCGGTCATGCCCTCGCTGCGGGCGAGCTCGCACATGGCGTCTGTCAGCTGGATCTCGCCGCCTGCGCCCGGCGCGGTGTGCTCGAGGATCTCGAAAATCTTCGGCGGCAGCACGCAGCGGCCGAGGATCGAGTAGAGCGAGAGGATCTTGTCTTTCGAGGGCTTTTCGATCATGTCGGTGCAGCGGAACCAGTTGTTGCGGATCGGCTCGACCTTGAGGGAGGAATACCGCTGGATGGCCTCCTCCGAGACCTCCTTGACGCCGACAACGCCGAGACCGAGCGCTTCATACGCCCGGATCAGCTGCCCGCAGGCCGGGTCCTCGCCGAGGATGACGTCGTCGCCGTAGAGCACGGCAAAGGGCTCGTCGCCGACGAACGCCTTCGCGCAGGCGATCGCATGGCCGAGGCCGCGCGTCTCCTTCTGGCGGATGTAGCAGATGTTCGCGAGGTGGGCGAGGCCGACGACCTCGTCGTACACCTCTTTTTTGCCGCCGGCGAGCAGCCGCTCTTCCAGCTCCGGGGTGCGGTCGAAATGGTCCTCAAGCAGCGTTTTGCCGCGGTTCGTTATGATGAGAATATCCGTGATGCCGGCGCGCACCGCCTCCTCCACGATGTACTGGATCGCGGGCTTATCGACGATGGGAAGCATCTCCTTCGGCATGGCCTTCGAGGCGGGCAGCACGCGCGTGCCGAGGCCGGCGGCCGGAATAACGGCCTTTCTGACTTTCTGAATCATGGTATTTCCATCCTTCTTGCGGCGCATTTCGCAGCGCCGGCTTCGTATTGTATTACCCTGCATTATACAGGAAGCCGGGCGGTTTGTCAAAGCCCGTCCGGCTTCTGGGAAAGGCGGCCGCGTGCACGGCCCGGATTATAGGAAAAACAGGGGGATCCAGCGCGTGACGAGGTAACAGCCGAGCAGGCAGAAAGCCACCGCCGTGTTGACACCGCCGCGCGCAGAATAGGCGGCTGCCGCGTCATCTTCACTGTGGCTGGTGCGCTTGATTTCCTGCACGGTGCGGATGCAGTGCTTCATATACATGCGGTTTGCGCGGATGCCGGAGAAAACCATGATGCTGAGCATCAGCGCGTACAGGAGAAGCGGCAGGCAGAAAAGCACGTACTGTGCCGGGTTATCCGAGAGATACTGCGTGAGCGCGCTCATGAGCTGTAAATAGGTGGCGTCGCTGTAGGAGATCCCCGCCGTGTCGAGCGCTGTGAGCATGATCGGGTTCAGCGCGAAGTATGAGAGCAGCATCGAGCCGATATACAAGAGGAGCATCGCCGCTGTGAGCAAAATGCCCGGCTTATACTGCTTGCGGTACAGGAACCAGCCGCCCGAAAACAGGAAGGCGGAGAAATTGAATTTGCCGCGCTTATACGTGTTCATGTTCTTGAACACCGCCATATAGTAGCCGGAATTCTGCTGGACGAGCTTGCTCACGTCGCCGTAGGTGGCGTTTTCGGCGATCGGCTCGCCGGGGTTCACGCCGCCCATCGGGTCAAAGGCGACAGGC
>URQJ01000042.1 GCA_900549945.1 uncultured Oscillospiraceae bacterium | reverse complement strand
GGCACAGCGGCCGCATCCACCGTCACGCCGGCGCAGCGCAGCGCCTCGAGCAGCACCTCGGCCGGCACGCCCTCCACGCCGAGCTTTCCCTCTTTGGAGGGCGCGGCCTTGCGCCGTTCTTTTCCGTAAATATCCGGGATATAGGCGTGACGCACCTGCTCCGCCGGCAGCCACGAGGCGACGCAGCTGCGGATCTGCCGCCCGGCGCTGTCGCTGTCCGTTAGGATCACAACCCCGCGCTCGGCGGCGAGCTTTTTAATAAAGGCGCGCTTTTCGGCGTCCTTGTAGATGGAAAAGCCGTTCGTCTCGACAATCACGGTGTCCACAAGCGACGACAGCTTGATTTTATCGTACCGTCCCTCGACGACGACGGCCTCGCGAATCGCAAGCATACGCACCTCCGGCTCAGGCCACGTGGCCGCGGTGCGCCGCGAAAAGCAGCTTCGAAAAGAGCTTTTCCAGCACAACGCGGTCCATCGTGTCGCCGGTCGAGAGCTTCAGAGAGAGATCGCAGTCGAGCAGGAGGGCGATGCTCTCGCGCAGCACCTCGAGCGAGAGGTCGCGCATATCGCGCTCGGCGTATTTCAGCCGGAAGTCACGCCCCTTATAGTCGCCGTACTCCGCGGGAGCCAGCGAAGTTTTGCCGCTTTGGATCGCGGCGCGGACGCGGTACATGTCAATATACGCGCCGCTCAGCACGGAGAGAATCGTGAGCGGTTTTTCGCCCTGATTGATCAGCAGGTCGAGCAGGGTGTAAGCCTTGGAATAATCGCCGCGCACGAGCGCGTTGCTTAAAAGAAAGACCGTCGTCTCCATGTTCTTCGTGACAATCTCTTCGATCTGCTCCGCTGTGATTTCGCCGCCGCCTGCGAAGGCGCAGAGCTTTTGAAGCTCGTTTGTCAGAGCGTTCAGGTCGCTGCCGGCGTAGCGGATCATGCGGTTCGCGAGCGTGCGGGACAGCGTGCAGCCCCGCTTCTCAGCCTCGCGGCATAGGAACTTCTCGAGGTCGCTTTCACTGCGGCGCGCATAGCACAGCGAACAGCCGGCCGCATCGATCTTTTTGATGAAATTGCGCCATTTGGCGCTTTTTTTTACGTCGATTTCGAGCGTCGGCAGGAAGAAAATGAGCACCGTCGTTTCCGGCACGTTTTCGATCAGCTCGTGCAGCTTGCTGAGCTCGGCGGCGCCGAGCGATTCGACGTTCAAGTCGGAGACTGTCACGCACTTGCGCTCGGCCATGAACGGCAGGGCCTCCGCGGCGTCGGCGATCTCGTCGACCGAGGCCGTGTGCGGGAATTCGTTGTAGTTGAATTCCGGGAAATCCGCCGCGGCAAACTTCTTTGTCAGCCGCAGGATATCGCGCTTGACGAGGAATTTTTCGTCCCCATAGAGGAAATACAGCGGGGCGAGCTGATTCTTCGAGATCTGCTCCCGCAGCTTGCTTTCATTGATTTCAGGCATATCGTATCCTTTCCGGGCGGCTCAGCCGCCGTATATCGTATAGCTGCCGTCGCCTGCAAAGCGCAGGCAGATATGTTCGTGTTCGCCCGCCAGAATATAGCGTCCGGTCGGGAGCACGCCGGCGGTCTGCCGTGTGTCCTCCGTTTGCAGGATCGTAAGCGCGCCGTTCGGTACGCCGCCGGCCTTATCCGTGACGCATATATCCGCGGTTTCGCCGAAAAATCCGCCGTCTCCGCCCTCCAGCAGGATCTGAAGCCCGCCGGCCGAGAGCTCAATGCAGTCTCCACGGCCGGAAACGCTGTACGCCGCGGTATCGGAAATCTGCCCGTCCGTGCCGTAGGCGTAGGCGATACCCTGCGTGTCCGATTCGACCGGGAAATAAACGGAATCGGGATAAAGGACGGTGGAGACGCGGAATTCCTCGGCGAGCGCCTGCGCACAGCGGATGGATTTTTCATCGGACTGTACGTGAAGCAAAGCGATGCGCTCCGCGCCGTAATCCCGCAGTGCACCGCCGACAGCCGTGCTGCTGCCCGTACAGCTGAAAATATAGGCAGCGCTGTTCTCAATGTAGGCCGTGCAGGCGGCGGTCGGCGTGGTAAAGACCAGCAGCCGCGCTCCATGGCTGTTCAGCGCGGCATTCGCGCCCATCCCGACGAGCAGGACGCCCGCCGCAAGGGCATAGGCTGCCGCAATGTGTCGCCCCCGCAGGATACGGAAGCCACAGAGCAGAAAGACGACGCAGATCAAAACGGCGGGGGCGGCATATAGGCCGGCGATGCAGAGCGTATCCGGCAGAGCGCCGGCGATCAGCCGCACCACGGCATTCTGATATTTTGCAAGCAGGCCGCTCAGAAAGACGAACGGCGCGGCGGCGGGCGCCAAAACCGGAAAACTGAGCAGGATCGCCGCAAGCACGCCGAAGCGGATCAGCCAGGCCGAGGCGTAGAGCGCGAGCACCGAAGTCAGCACGGCAGCGAGGTTGATGCTGCCGAATACGTAGAGCTGCACGGGCAGCGAGCCGAGGATCGCGCAGACGGATGCCGCAGCGGGCGACAGGATCCGCGTGAGAAACTGCCGGCGTTGCACGCTTTGGATGCGCCCGGTCAGCACATCCATCATGCGCGGCGAAAGCGCGATGATGCCGAGTGTCGCGGAAAAGGAGAGCAGCAGGGAAACGTCGCCGGCACAAAACGGGTTTGTGAGCGCCAGAAACAGGATGGCGACCGCGAGCGAGTTCAGCGCGTCCGCCGTGCGGCCGATCAAAACCCCGCAGAGCAAAATGATCTGCATGATGCCGCTGCGCACGACTGTGGCGGACATGCCGGAAACCACCATAAAGGCGAGGATAAATGCGATGGAGATCCCCGCGGCGTACCGCCGGCGCACGCCGAGCAGGCAGAGTCCGCCGAGCGCAAACTGCGTGACGATCGACATATGCATGCCGGAGATAACGAGGATGTGCGAGGCGCCGGCCACACGGTACGCACTGTTGAGCGCATCGGGAACATTGTCCCGAAAACCGAGCAGCATGGCGGAAAGTACGGCGGCTTCATCGGTCGGCAGCGCACGGCGCAGGCTGTTCTGCACATGCGCGCGTATGGCGGCGCTGTAATAGGCGGGCGGCCTGTTTTCCGCCGGGGTGACGGCGATGCTCTCATAATCGGTGATATAGGCTGCAAAAAGCTTGCCGTGGGCGAGCTGTGCGGCGCGCGAGGAAAGCCCGCCGTTATCGTTGAAGGGGACGAACCGAGCGGTGCACGAGACCGTGTCGCCGATCTCTGCCGGAAGCGCTTCGCCGTGCGACAGGCGGACCGAGAAATCTACGGTTTGGCCGGTATCCTCAATCGCGCACACGCGCGCCGTATACCGGTAATTTCCGGAATAGCGCTCCGGCTCCGATTCTAAAACGGCGCGGATGCGGTAGGTGTTGTTGAGATAGCGCTCGGCAGGGCGCACGGTTAAAAGCGTTTGTACGGAAAACACCGTCATTGCGGCGGCTGCCGCGATGAGCACGAGCATCCGCGCCGGGTGCGCGCGGTGCTGCCGAAAAAGGAGGCACAGGGCACACAGAATTAGAAGCGCCGCGGCAGCGAAGGGCGTGACGCTTTCGCCGAGAAAAACCGCGAGCACGAGCGTGCCGAAATAGGAGAAGCCGATATAAACCGCCGGGCGCGACACAGCTTTCATGCGGTCACACTCCGAGCAGCAGACGGCGGATCTCGCCGTAGCCTTTGACTTCATACGTCACCGGCACGCCGACCGTGTTTTCTATGCCGTCGGGATTGTACCAGATAGAATCCATACCGGCGTTCCGCGCGCCGCACATGTCGGAGGTCAAGGAATCGCCGATCACGACGCAGTCCTTTGCCGCGGCGCCCGGAATATGCGACAGCACGTAATCGAAATAGCGCTTGTCCGGCTTCGCCGCGCCCGCTGTCTCAGAGATGAAGCAGCCGCGGATATAGGGCAGCAGGCCGGAGTTTTGCAGCCGCGTTTTCTGTGAAGAGGCATTTCCGTTTGTCACGATGTAAATCGGGTATTGCGCGGAGAGCGATGCGAGCAGCTCTGTTGCACCGGGGAAAACAGTGCCCGTCTGCCCGAGAAATTCAAAGTACAGCGCATTGATTTTATCCGGATCGCGCGGCGGCAGGCCGGCTTCACGGAAGAAATCGACGAAGCGGCCGCGGTAGAGCTCCGGTTTTGTGCACAGCCCCTGTTCAAAGCGCCGCCACCAGCGCTCGTTGCAGGCATTGTACCGCTCGCGCACATCGGGGCTGATGGGCAGTACCGCATGAAAGCCCGCGGCCTCGTACATGCGCTCGAATGCTTCCGCCATATCGCGGTTGAAATCGAGCAGCGTTTGGTCGATGTCGAAGAGGAGGTATTTGTACACGTTGCGTCGCCTGCCTTTCATCGGGTCAGAAAATATGCGGCAAAGCCTGCCGCCGCAAGCTGCAAGAGGATAAAGAGCGGCAGCAAAAGCATGAATTTCAAGTGCTTCGTTTTGTGGCGGACCAGAAGCATGGCGATAAATTCACCGGCTGCGCCGCCGAAAAAGCCGAAAAGCAAAAGCGTGCGCTCCGGTATGCGCCAGCCGCCGCGCCGCGCACGGCGCTTATCGGAAACGGCGAGCAGCGCCGCTGTGAGATTGACTGCGGCCAGATAGAAAAGAACCGCATACAGAACGGGCTCGGGCATAATTCTTCCATTCCCTCATAATTATTGTTGTATCAGGACAGGTTTATCTTACCGCAAATCGCGGCTTTGGTCAAGCGATACGGCACAGGTAACCGGGATAAGAAAGGAAAAAAGGCGTATGATTGTACTGAAAAAAAGTCACTACATTGCGGCGCTCGTCGTTCTGGCCCTCGTCGTGTTCTTTGCAGCCCGCGGCGGCGTACAGCCGGAGCCGGCACAGGCCGCAGGTACTTCGAGCCTGACCAGCGCGTCAGCCGTACCGCAGCCGGAGGAAACCGCAGCCGGCACAGAGCCGGCCGCAGAGGGAGCGGCGGCGCAGGCGGAGGATGAGCCGCTCGTCGGCGTCTGGATTCCGTACATGTCGCTTTCAACGGCGGAAAAAACGGAAGATGCCTTCAAGGAAAATTACGACGCGAAGCTCGAAAGCGCGCGGGAATCCGGCGCGAATGCGGTGTTTGTCCACGTGCGCCCCTTTGCGGACAGCCTGTATCCCTCCGAATACGAGCCGTGGTCGCATATTCTGACCGGCACGCAGGGGGAGGACCCCGGCTACGACCCGATGCAGTACATGATCGACAGGGCCCACGAGAGCGGGATGGAATTCCACGCGTGGATCAACCCGCTGCGTATATCGACGGCGTCCACGCCGGATACCCTCGCCGAAACCGGCTTTTACATGCAGAACCGGGAAACAAACCCGTTTTACTTCATCGAGTACGACGGCGGCGTCTATTACAACCCGGCAAGCGCCGTCGTCCGCGAGCGCATTGCAGACAGCGCGGCGGAGATCGCAGCACTGTACGATGTGGACGGCATCCACTTCGACGATTATTTCTACCCGACCGACGATGAATCGATCGATTCGAACCAGTACGCCGCCTACTGCGAGGAGACGGATGAGCCGCTCCCGCTGCACGAGTGGCGCACCGCGAATATCAACGCGCTGATCGCCGCGGTCTACCAACGCATCAAGCAGGCTGCGCCGGACGTTGTGTTCGGCATTTCACCGCAGGGAAACCTCGGCAACAACGAGAAGATCAACGCGGATGTGTACACGTGGTGCGCGCAGAGCGGGTATATCGACTACATCTGCCCGCAGCTCTACTACAGTTTCGAGAACGAGGCACTGCCCTTTGAGGAGGCCCTCGAAAGCTGGAACACGATGGAACGCCTCGACAGCGTGAAGCTGTATATCGGCCTTGCTGTCTACAAGGCCGGCACAGATGCGGACGACGGCACATGGCTCAATACGGAGGATACGATCGCGCGGCAGATCGAACGCGCGGAGGAGACCGGTGCGGACGGCGTGCTGCTCTATGCCGTCGACTATTTGGACGCGGAGGAGACGCGCGCCGAAATGGCGAATGCGCGGATCGCCATCGATGCGCTCAAGCCATAATCCCTCATTTTTGCAAAATTGCCGCCGCCGACTTGCAAAATGTGCTTCCCGGTGTTATACTTATGCCTAAGCAATGAATAAAGGGGGACTCATCTTGTCCAACGATTACAATGAGATTTCGGCAAGACTGCGTGAGCTGCGTGAGGCCAGCGACTACACGGTCGAGCAGCTTGCGGCGGAGCTCGGCATGGAGCCGGAGGTATACCGCGGCTATGAGGAAAACGGCCGGGATATTCCGATCAGCCTGATCTACGAGGTTGCAAACAAATTCGGCGTGGATTTCACGGAGATCGTCACCGGCGTACCCGCGAAGCTCAACAGTTACCACATCGTGCGCCGCGGCAAGGGCAAGGTCGTCAACCGCAACCCGGAGTATTACTTTGAGGATCTCGCGTTCCGCTATTCCAGCAAGGTGATGCAGCCGCTGCTCGTGACGCTCGAGCCGACGGACACGCCGGCCGGCCTGATCACACATGCCGGGCAGGAATTCAATCTCGTTCTGGAGGGAACCGTCGTCGTCAACTACGACGGCGAGGAGTTCACGCTCACGGCGGGGGATTCGATCTACTTCAATCCGACCAAGCCGCACGGCCAGCGCTGCGGCGGGGACGTAAAAGCGCGTTTCCTGACGGTCATCGCGGAATGAGATAAAAGACGGACGGCGCATGGCGCCGTGCAGCAGGGGATACAGCTTGACACGCCCTGTGTAAAAATATAAAAGGACTGTTGCAAATGTTACTCGATCGGTTTTTGCCTCGCATCGAATTCGATTCCTACGAGGATTTTAAGGCAAATTATAAGGTGAATGTGCCCGAGAACTTTAACTTTGGTTTTGATATTGTGGACGCCTGGGCGGACAGTGAGCCGGAAAAGAAGGCGCTCGTCTGGTGCGATGACCACGGCGGCGAAAAGGTGTTCACCTTTACAGACATGAAGAAGCTCTCCAACCGCGCGGCGAATTTCTTCAAGAGCATCGGCGTCCAAAAAGGAACGGTTGTCATGCTGATTCTGCGCCGCCGCTGGGAATACTGGGTCTGCGCGACGGCGCTGCACAAGCTCGGCGCAATCCTGATCCCGGGTTCTTTGCAGCTCACGAAGAAGGATATCGTCTACCGCGGCAATTCCGCCTCGGTGCAGACGATCGTCTGCGTCAACGACGCGTTCGTCATCGACCAGATCGAGGCGGCTGAAAGCGACGTGCCGTCGCTCAAAAACAAGGTTATGGTCGTCGACCACCGCGCGGGCTGGCTCAACCTGAACGACGCGCTTGAGGCGCATTCCGATGCTTTCGAGCGTCCCGCAGGCGCAGAGGCCACGCGCTGGGACGACACCATGCTCGTGTACTTCACCTCCGGCACGACCGGCATGCCGAAGATGGTGCAGCACAATTTCGCCTATCCGCTCGGCCATATCATCACGGCGAAATACTGGCAGCGCGTCGAAGAAAACAAGCTGCACATGAGCGTTTCGGACTCCGGCTGGGCCAAGTTCGGCTGGGGCAAAATCTACGGCCAGTGGATCTGCGGCGCGGTCGTCTTTGCCTACGATATGGATAAATTCGTGCCGCTGCACCTGCTCGAAAAAATCACGAAATATAAGGTCACGACGTTCTGCGCGCCGCCGACGATGTTCCGTTTCATGCTGCAGGAGGACGTGACGAAATTCGACCTCTCCTGCATCCATCACTGCTGCATTGCGGGCGAGCCGCTGAACCCGGAGGTCTTTAAAAAGTGGTACAATCTGACGGGTCTCGAGCTCTGCGAGGGCTTCGGGCAGTCCGAGGGTCCCGTGTTGATCGCAAATTTCCCGTGGATCAAGCCGATCCCGGGCTCGACGGGCAAGCCGTCGCCGCTCTTCGATATCCAGCTTATCGACAGCGAGGGCAACGTCTGCGAGGACGGCGACGAGGGCACGATCGCGATCATGGACGTGAAGAGTAACCCGCCGACCGGCCTTTTCACCGGCTATTTCAAGAACCCGGAGATGACGGAGGAGAAGCTCGGCGGCGCCTACTACGATACAGGCGACGTCGCATGGCGCGACAGCAAGGGCTATTATTGGTTCGTCGGCCGCAACGATGATGTGATCAAGTGTTCCGGCTATCGCATCGGGCCGTTTGAGGTGGAATCCGCGATGTTCGAGCACCCGGCGGTCGTCGAGTGCGCGATCACGGGCGCGCCGGATCCGATCCGCGGCCAGGTCGTCAAGGCGACGGTCGTGCTCGCCGAGGGCTACGAGGGCACGCCGGCACTCACGAAAGAGCTGCAGAACCACGTGAAGCGCGTCACGGCGCCGTACAAGTATCCGCGCGTGATCGAGTACGTGCAGGAACTGCCGAAAACGCTCGGCGGCAAAATTAAGCGCGCGCAGATCCGCAAGGCAGACGAGCAGACGGACTGACCGTATGCGGACGCCGCCCGGATAGAAGCCGGGCATAAAAATACGTGTGCAAAAAGCGGGAGCAGACTCTCCGGGTCTGCTCCCGCTTCATTTTTATTTATCGCAGTCCGCCGCATCAGCCGTGTGCCGCTCAATCTGCGCCTGCAGGAAGCCGATGAGCGTCGGCAGTTCGCTGCCGATTGTGCGCCAATCCGTGCGGCATATTCCACGGTAGCCGTCGCGCGCCAGACGGAGCGGGCCGCAGAGCGGCTGGGGAAGGCGCGCCAGTGCCCAGTCGGCGGCCTCGTCCTTCGCGGCAATGCGCCCGGTTTCCAGTGTGAACCACATACGCGCGAGCGTCAGAAGCACGTTGCGCTCGTCGCCCGCCGGATTTTGCAGCAGCGCAGGCAGCGCACCGGCGATCGCGCGCCGGACCATCTCCGGAGAGACCGGTTCGATCCATGTGCACAGCGCGCCGCCGTATAGGGGCTCGCCGTAGGTCTGCGCCTGCCAAAGAAGCAGCGCGAGATCGGGATCTACGTAGGCGCCCGGGATTTTGCCTGATTCCAATGTGCCGCGCAGCCATTCGCCGTACATGTATTCGCAGACCGGCGGGAATACGGCCGCCGCGGCGTTAAAAACCACCGTGACCTCAAACGGGCGTTTCTCCATACGGCCCACAGGGCCGAAGTGCGCGAGAAGCACCTTGGTCAGCGCCTTGCGCTCCGCACCGGTCATTGGCCGGCCGAGTACGGTCAGCAGGTCGATGTCGCTGTCCGGGCGCAGGCTCCGTGCACGGCAGGGCCATACAGATAGAAGCCGAGCAGGCTGCCGCCGAACAGCGGGCGGACGGCTTCCAGCACCTGCTGGGCCTGCGCGGGGATCTCAGTCTGCATGTTCATCCGCTCCCGTCTGCTCCGCAATCCTGCCGATGCAGTGCGTGTCGGTGCATGACTCGATCTGCACGGTGCGGATCTCACCGGCAAGCGATGCACCGCTCGCCGCGAGCACCGGCGTGTAGTTCATCGAATAGCCCTCGTAGACGCCGGGCTGCACTGCGCGCTCGAAGAGCACCTGTTCCGTGCGGCCGATCTGCGCGCCGAAAAAGGCGCGCTGCGTTTCCGCCGTGGCGCGGATCATCGCGCGGCTGCGCGCCTCCTTGACGGCGTTCGTGAGCTGGTCGCCCATGTCGTACGCACGGGTGCCGGGGCGGCGGGAGTAGGCGAACACGTGCACCTTCGCAAAGGCAATCTCCTTCGCAAAGGCGAGCGAGGCCTCAAATTCCGCGTTGGTCTCGCCGGCAAAGCCGACCATAATATCCGTGGTGACCGCGGCATTTTCAAACGCCGCGCGCAGATTTCGCACGATCGTGCGGTATTCGTCCGCCGTGTAGTGGCGGTTCATGCGGCGGAGCGTCGCATCGCAGCCGCTCTGCAGGGAAAGATGAAACTGCGGGCAGAGCTTTTTCTGCTTCGCCATACGCCGGATCACATCCTCGGAAAGCTGCTCCGGCTCGAGGGAGCCGAGCCGCACGCGCTCGATGCCCGGTACCGAGCAGGCCGCTTCGATCGCGTCGCACAGGTGCAGGCCGAATTCCTGCCCGTAGGCCGAAAGGTTGATGCCGGTCAGAACGACCTCTCGAAAGCCGTTTGCGGCGAGCGCGTGAAGCTCCCCGCGGAGATCCTCGAGCGGCTTGGAGCGCACGCGGCCGCGCGCATAGGGGATGATGCAGTAGGAGCAGAAGCGGTTGCAGCCGTCCTCAATTTTCACAAAAGCGCGCGTGCGGCCGGAAAAGCTATCCACCTGCAGGCGCTCAAACGCTTCGCCGCTCGTATGCGGCTCGATGTCGATGATCCGCTGGCGCGCGGAGAGAAAGGCGAGAAGATCCGGCAGGAGACGGGCGCGGTTCGAGGTACCTAGAATGATATCGGCCTCCTCGAGCCGCTTCGCGTCCTCGGGAAACGCCTGCGCCATACAGCCCGAGAGCACCATCACGGCGTCGGGATTGTCCTTTTTCGCGCGGCGGAAAACCTGCCGCACCTTGCGGTCGCTTTCCGCCGTAACCGTACAGGAGTTCAGCACGACGACGTCGGCCGGCTCGCCGTCCTGCGCTGCCGAAAAGCCGTTTTTCAAAAGACTGGAGAGCATGGCCTCCGATTCGTATTGGTTGACCTTGCAGCCCAGTGTGATCATTTTAACTTTCATTTTCGCTGTTTTCCTCCAGCCAGATATTGAGTGCCGTCCATTCGTTCATCAGCGCGTCGGAGCGCTCCTTGCAGGCGGCAATCTGATTCGTGATTTCAAGCGTCTGCTCGTAGTTGCTCGCGACGGCAGGGTCGAGCAGCTTTTCGTTCAGCGCTTCGATTTCGAGCTCTGCGGCCTCCACCTCGCGCTCACAGCGGGCGAGCGCCGCCTTCTTTTTGCGGATTTCCGCCGCGCGCTCCTTTTTCTGCTTGTAGGCGTTTGCGCGCGCCGTATTTTCCTGCACGACGGCCGTCGCCGCCTCCGTTTTCTGCCGCGACTCAAGGTATGTATCGTAATTGCCGAGGTATAGCGTTGTGCCGGTCGGATCGAGATAGTAGATCTTGTCGGCGAGCTTATTGATGAGATAGCGGTCGTGCGAGACGACGAACAGCGTGCCGTCGTAGCCCATCAGCGCGTTTTCGAGCGCCTCGCAGGAACCGATGTCGAGGTGGTTCGTCGGCTCGTCGAGGATCAGCAGGTTTGCCTTCGAAAGCATCAGCTTCAAAAGGAGCACGCGTGCGCGCTCGCCGCCGCTCAGGCCCTTGACGGGCTTGTATACGTCCTCGCCCCGAAACAGAAAGACAGCGAGTGCAGAGCGCACCTGCGTCTGGTTCATATACGGGTGCAGGTCCCAGATCTCGTCGATCACGGTTTTGCTCTCGTCGAGGTTGCCCTGTGCTTGATCGTAGTATCCGACGTCGATATTTGCGCCGAAGCGGTAATCGCCGAAGGTCTGCTGATAGACGCCGAGCAGGATCTTGAGCAGCGAGGTTTTGCCGCAGCCGTTCGGGCCGATCAGAAATACCTTTTCACCGCGTTTTATATCGAGATTGACGTTTTTAAAAAGCTGGTTTTCACCGAAGCGCAGCGCCAGCTCGTCCGCCATCAGCACATCGTTGCCGCCGCGCTGGCTGGCCTTGAACTGAAAGCGGATCGAATCCGGCTCGTCCTCGGGCTTTTGGAGCGTCGCCTCCAGCCGGTCGATCGACTTCTGCTTGCTCGCGATCGTCACGTAATTGCGCTCCTGATTGAAGCGCTTCTGCTGCTCGATGATTCCCTCGATGCGCTTGATTTCGCGCTGGGTGTTGTCGTACACGCGCTGCATCGCGAGGCGTTTTTCCTCCTTGAGATGCAGGAATTTCGTGTAATTGCCCTTGTACTCCGTGAGGTGCGTGTTCTCGATCTCAAAGGTGCAGTTTGTGACCGCGTCGAGAAAATAGCGGTCGTGCGAGATAACGATGTACGAGCCGCCGTAGCTTTTCAAAAAATCTTCGAGCCATTCGACGGAGGGGATGTCAAGGTGGTTTGTCGGCTCGTCCAGCAGCAGGAGGTTGGATTCGCCGAGCAGCATTTTTGCGAGCTGGATTTTCGCCTTCTGCCCGCCGCTCAAGACGCCGATCG
>URQJ01000041.1 GCA_900549945.1 uncultured Oscillospiraceae bacterium | reverse complement strand
CGACGCTCTTCCGATCTGGCCCACACCCTCGCCGCCGTCGATCCGAACGCCCGGCGCCGCTGTTTTTTCCACGCGGGCGCAGATCAGCGCGCCGGCGGTCACGTCGGCGTCGTCCCCGGCGTCCTTGCGCACGGCACAGACCGCCGCGCCGTTCTGAAGGCTGCACGAAAGCAGCTCCGCCTCGACGGCAACCCCTTTCGGCGTTACGATCGAGGCCGTCTTCGGTGCGTGTCCGAAAAGCAGCAGAGCAGCAGCGCCGCCGGCCGCCAGTGCCGCGCAGGTGCCCGTCGTATATCCGCAGCGCAGGAAACGGCTGCCGGACCGGATGTAATGCTCAAACGCCATACTGTTCCACAAGCGCCTTGAGATGGTCGCGGTACAGATTCTGGATACCGGGATGCAGGCCGAGCCCCTCCATAGCGCAGCATACGGAGAATCCCGCCGCTTCTAAGCGGCTTTTCCAGCTCTCGGGCGCATCGCCCGCCATATCGTTCAGCGCGTGGTCGCCGGCCACCAGCATCAGCGGCGCCAGCAGGACGCTTCGGCAGCCGGATGCGCGCAGCTCGCTGAGAACATCCTCAAATGCGGGCCACCCCTCTACGGTGCCGACGAACGCACTTTCAATATGCGCGAGGTGCAGCGCCGTTTGCAGTGCCGGATAGACCATATTCGCAAAGTGATCCGTTCCGTGCCCAAGCCAAACCAGCGCCTCTCCGGCCTGCCTCGGGTATGCCTGCGCCTCAGCGGCAAGGCGCAGGAGATCCTCGCTTTCCGAAAGCAGGGGCTTTCCGAGCACAAGGCGCGAAAAGCTGCCGGCAAAGCATTCCGTCGTCTCCTTGACCTTGTCATACTCAAAGCCGTACAGCAAGTGGGTGGGCTGCACAAAAACCTGTTCGTAGGACAAAGCCCCCAGCCTTTCGAGCGCGCCGGCAAGATCCGGGATGCTTTCCCCGCGCTTTTCCCATATCGCGCGGATTTTGGGGCTCGTAAAGGCGCGGTAAAAATCCAGCTCGGGTGCCTGCGCCTTCAGCGCCGCCTCAACGGCGGCAATACCCTCCCGCGCCTTCGGCACGCTTGTGCCGAAGCTGACGGCAAGCAGCGCTTTTTTCATACTCGTTTTCCTCCTGTTCGTCCCTGTTTTCAGTTCCGCCGCAAAGCAGGCGATGCGCTCAATGCGTGCCGTCTATGCAGGGTATGCCTCTTTCGCGCAGGAGCTGCACGACCGCGGTGATCGTCGGGCAGCGCGTTCCGTCCCGCTTCTTCGTACAAACGCCCAGATGCACGGCGTCCGCCCCGATCGAAACCAGACGATCCAGCTTTTCCCGCATGCCACGATCCGTACGCGGATCCTTCCCGCAGCCGTTGCAGCGCATAAACGCCGCCAGCTCCGCCTCCTGCCCCGCATATCGTGCAAAGGCTTTCCCCTTTATATTCCATGCCTGCAGGCAGGCCACACCGGCGCAAACCTCATTCGCCCGAAGGCAGTTCAGCACAGCGATTTTTTTCATAGCTCTGTTTCCGGCGCCATTGCCGCGCCTCTCCCTCTTTTCTAAATTCAATGGTGCTCTTACGTCTCGATTGGATTGTCCGGCTCATCCTGCCGCGCACCGGAATGCTGCGGATGGTACAGAATGTGCAGGAGCCCGGTTCGGTCCCGCATCACCTCGGCGTCCACCTCATAGAGCGTGCGGATCCGCTCCGGTGTTAAAACCTCGTCCGGCGTTCCGGCCGCAACGATCAGGCCGTCCTGCACCGCATACAGGCGGTCGCAGTACATGGCCGCGATGTTCAGATCGTGAATCGCGGCGATCACCGTGCGGTCCAGCGCCTTTACAATATCCATAAGCTGGAGCTGGTATTTGATGTCGAGATGGTTTGTCGGCTCATCCAGAATCAGGCACGGCGTCTGCTGCGCCAGCGCGCGCGCCAGAATGACGCGCTGCTGCTCGCCGCCGGACAGCGACGAAAACGAGCGCTCGGCAAAGGCGGACATGCCCACCGTTTCCAGCGCCTCACGCACGAGCGCATAGTCCTCCGCCGTGTCGCGGTCCAGAGCGCGCTTGTGCGGCGCACGCCCCATGAGCACGACGTCCTGCACCGTAAAATCAAAATTATAGTAGTTGTGCTGCGCCACCACGGCGATCTTCCGCGCCGAATCCTTGGGCCTGTACTCCGAAAGCGGCCGGCTGTCAATATAAACCGCGCCCTGCGCGGGGGAAAGCACGCGGTAAATGCAGCGCAGCAGCGTGCTCTTGCCGCTGCCGTTCGGGCCGATTACACCGATGAACTCGCGGTCGCCGGCCTCCATGTCCACGCCCTTCAGGATCTCACGCCGGCCGAGTACCGCATGAAGCTGTTCCGCAGCGATTTTCATGCCTCGTTTCCTCCAAAGCCGTACCGCCGGCGCGCCATCAGATAGATAAAGCACGGCGCGCCGATGATTGAGGTCAGGATGCCGATCGGCAGCTCCACGCCCGGGATCACCGCGCGGCAGAGCACGTCCGCCCAGATGAGGAACACCGCGCCGGTCAGCGCGCTGAGCGGAACCAGCTTTTTGTGGTCCGTGCCGACCAGCATGCGCACAACATGCGGGATCACGAGCCCGACAAAGCCGATCACCCCGGCGCAGTACACCGCAAAGCCCACGAGAACAGAAGAGACGAGCAGGTAGACCTGCCGGTAAAGGTGCAGATCTGTGCCCAGCGTGATGGAGGCCTCATCCCCGAGAAGCATCAGGTTCAGTGTGCGGTGCTGCGTCCAGAAAAACAGCACGCCGAGCACCGTGAGCGGCAGGATCACCGCATTTGTCTCCCACTCTGCGCCCGCAAGGCTGCCCATCATCCAGAAAGAAACCTCCCGCGTCGCATCGCGGTCGTTCGAAAAGTAAACGACGCAGCTCGAAAATGCGCTGCACAGCGCGCTGAGCGCCATACCGGCCAGAAGCAGCTTCACTGAGGTCGCCCGGCCGCCGATGTTCGCGAGGCCGACCACAGCGATCGAAATGGCAAACGCCCCGATGCAGGCCGTGACGCCCACATAATTTCCGCCGAATATCACGCCCACACCGAGCAGAATCGCAAGCGTTGCTCCGAGCGACGCGCCGGAGGAGATGCCGAGCACATACGGCTCAGCGAGCGGGTTTTTCACGACGGCCTGCATGACGACCCCACTGACCGAAAGCCCCATGCCGACAGCCGCCGCCAGAATCAGACGCGGCAGACGGATCATCAAAACCACGTCGTGGATGCGCCCGGCGCCGTACGCCGAAGCGTCGTAAAGCCCAAAGAGCCGGTGCAGAATCACGCGGTAGGCGTCGCCGACCGGAATCTGCACCGAGCCGATCGTGACGGCAAGCAGAAGCGAGCCGAGCAGCACGGCAAGCAGCGCGAAGCATGCCAAAAGATAAAGCGGCTTTTCCTTTTTCTTCGCCGTCATTCCGCTTCATTCTCCGCGTACAGGTCGGGGTAAAGGATCTGCCCGATGTGGTTCAGGCCGTGGATAGTGCGCACGCCGCTCGTATAGACCTCGCTCAGATCGATGGAATGCACGTCGTTGTTCTCGACGCACTGCAGGCTCGCATAGGCCGGATTCTCCATGACCGACTGCACGTCCGTCTCATCGCCGATCACGATCATGACCTCGGGGTCGATATTCAGAAGATCCTCCGCGCCGATGTCGCCGGCATTGATCACGTCGCCGCCCATCGCCTTTACCATGTCGCCGGCCAGCATCGTGTCGTCGTACACCCAGATCGTATCCTTCATGAACTCGACGATCAGCACCGAGCGCTTCTCGCGTCCCTCGGTAGCCGCCGTTATGCGTTCCACCTCCGCGCGCATTTCATCCACAAGCGCCTGCGCCTTATCCTCCACGTCGAAGATCTTGCCGATGTTCAAAATATCCGCGTATTCGTTTTCCAGTGTGCGCTGCCCGCTGATGCTGTTTGAATTGAGCGCCATGTAGGTGCCAACGCCGTTTTCGTTCCAATAATCCACGTCGCCGATCGTCTTATCCGAGAACGAGGACTGCCAGCCCAGAATGAAATCCGGCTCCATCATGACCGCCGCCTCCTTGCTCATCGCCGCGTTGGAATCCTTGAAGTCGTTGTAATACTCCATGTTCTCCGTACATTTCTTGAGCTCGTCCTGCAATTCGGGCAGAACCGCGTCCTCATCCATGCCGACGGCGCAGATGATCCTGTCGCCGAGGCCGAGCGCCAGCATCGTCTCGATCGAATTCGACCAGAACGTGATCACGCGCTCCGGCGCTTTTTCATAGGTGTACTCCACCGCTTCCTTCGCATAGTTGAAGTTGGAAACGGTCACCGGGTAATGCGCCGTATCGGTACTGCTCCCGCTCTCCTCTGCGGCGCTTTCCGCGCTGCTTTCAGCTGTGCTCTTTCCCTCGCTCTTTGAAGCAAAGTGCTCCGGCTCCGAGCCCGCGCAGCCGGTCAGTACCGATACCGCAAGCAATGCGGCAACAACAAATGCAGTGATTTTTCTCATGTTGATTTCCTCACACAATTATTATTTTTTCTAAATAAAAAACGCACTGCAGCCGTGGGCTCAGTACGTTTTCCGTATAGCAAAGCAGGCACTGACGCCAGATGCCGCATCAATGCAGATTTCCTGTACCCCTTGAGTCCGAAAGGTTTTCATCGGCCAAACGGCCGAATCCATACACAAGCGGCCATGGATATATTCTGACTTGGCCCTCATCGCCGTTTTTCGCCTTCCCAAATCGCTTCAGTGGCTGGAAAGCAAAGGCTTTCCTGAAAAACCGCTCTGTCCTTACAGCAGCGTTCCTGTGCGGGATTTTCACCCGGCTTCCTGCGCGTTGCGCGCAAAATCCATGTCGCTTTATTCAGTTGTCCATCATTAAGAATACATGCTTTGCCGCAAATTGTCAACTTTTTTTCGGGCGCACCGATTCCGCGGCTCAGCGGTTATTCTTGTACGCCGTGCCCCACGCCTCCATCGCACCGATGATCGGGCGCATCGATTCGCCCAGCGCGCTCAGCGCGTATTCCACCCGCGGCGGCACCTCCGGGTATACCGTGCGCGTAATGATGCCGTCCTCCTCCATCGAGCGCAGGCTGTCCGTGAGCACTTTCTGGCTGATGCCCTCCAGATCCTTTTTAAGCTCGTTGAAGCGCCACGGGCGCGCAAGCAGGTTCCGCATGATCAGCAGCTTCCATTTGCTCCCGATCAGCTGCACCGTAGTCGCGACCGGGCAGGCGGGCATTTCCTCCTTTGTCAGCATAGGCGAGCGTCTCCTTTCGTTCTCTTTCTGAAAGCCTTATATTAAAATCATATCGCCGCGTGCGGCGCCTGTCAAGCATCCGCCCCATTTTTTCTTCTGTATAGGTCACCTTAAAGTAACCGGGTAATAAAAAAGTGCGTACTTGTACGCGAAGATATAATTTGTAAAATAAAAGGTACAGCGAGCGGAAAGCACGCTGATTACAAGAACGGAGGCAATATATTATGGCACTCTCCAATCTTTTCGGATGGAACGATCAGACGGCGGTTTCCGCCTGCGGCGCCGGCGATAAGCCGGAGAAAATACCCGCGGCCTGCGGTTCCGCCTGCGGCGCCGGCGACAAGCCGGAGGAAACGCCCGCGGCCTGTGGTTCCGCCTGCGGCACCGGCGATAAGCCGGAGGAAACGCCCGCAGCCTGTGGTTCCGCCTGCGGCGCCGGCGACAAATAATTCCGTCCCTGCGGTTCCCGGCGCTCTGCCGGGAATTCCCGAATACACACCGGCAGATGCCGGTCTCTTATAAAGCGAGGTTTTCTATATATGAAGCAATACTTTGCCTTTCAGTGGCACATCACCGATGCGTGCGACCAGCGGTGCAAGCACTGCTACATCTTCTCGGAAAACAGCTGCAAAAAGCTGGATTCCATGAGCTGGGCACAGCTCGAGGAAACCTTTTACAAGTGCCTCGATTTCTGCTCTGTCAACAATCGGCTGCCCTATTTTTATATCACCGGCGGCGACCCAATCCTGCACCCGGATTTCTGGAGGCTCCTCGAGCTGATGAAATCGCACGGCCTCCCCTTCACCATCCTCGGCAATCCGTTCCATCTGGACGACGCAGTGTGCACGCGGCTGAAAGCCTGCGGGTGCCAAAAATACCAGCTCTCGCTGGACGGCATGGAGCGCACGCACGATTGGTTCCGCAAGCCCGGCAGCTTTGCGGTCACGCTGGAAAAAATCGGCTGCATCAACCGCGCCGGGATCCGCAGTGTGGTAATGACGACGGTTTCCGGCGCCAATATCGACGAGGTTCCGGACATCATCGACGCCGTTGTGAAGGCCGGCGCGGATGTATTCGCCTTTGCGCGCTACTGCCCCACGAGCGAGGAAAAAGACGTGGGCATCGAGCCGCTGCGCTACCGCCGGCTTCTGGCGGAGTGCGACCGGAAATTCAAGGTGTACGAGGCGGCAGGCTGCAAGACCTACTTCAATAAAAAGGATCACCTATGGACGCTGTACGCGTACGAGACCGGTGCGTTCAAGATTCCCGAGGCGGCTGAGCCCGGCACGATCTACGGCGGATGCAACTGCGGAAACTGCCACATGACCATTTTGCCGACCGGCGACCTGTACGCCTGCCGCCGCGTGCAGAACAGCAAAGTCGGCAACGTATTTCAGGATCGGATCGCGGACGTTTGGGTCTGCCAAATGGAACGCTACCGCGATTACGATCGGTTCGAAAAATGCGCCAAATGCGTGCTCAAGGCGTGGTGCCGGGGCTGTCCGGCCGTTGCAAGCGGCAGGGACGGGGATTTTTACGCCGCCGACCCACAGTGCTGGAAGGAGATTGACTGACATGAACGAAACGATACAGACCATTTTGCACCGGCGTTCCATCCGGCGGTTCGACACAAAGCAGCTTCCGGAGGATACCTGGATCAGATCCTGCAGGCCGGGCTGTACGCGCCGAGCGCGGGCGGCCGGCAGGGCGTGCTGTTTGCCGTCTGTCAGGACCGCGCGGTCAACGAACGCCTCGGCAGAATAAAGCGGGCAAATTCCAGCCCGCGCATGGCGACAGCGGCGAGCTATGTCTCCAAAGAGCAGCCGAGTATTGCGGACGACCCCAATCTGCGCAATGCCTTTTATGACGCGCCGACGGTGATCACCCTTTTTGCGCCGAAGAACTTCCTTTTTTCCACAGACGACTGCGCCGCTGCCGCCGAAAACATGATGCTCGCGGCGGAATCTCTCGGCGTCGGCTCCTGCTACATCGGGCAGGGCTGGACGGCTTTCGCCGACCCGTACGGTCAGGATATCCTGCGCCGCTGGGGCATCCGGACGGATTACTACGCTGTGATGCAGCTTTTGCTCGGATACCCGCGGCCCGGAGACGCGCACCCCACGCCGAAGCCCCGGAACCCCGGCCGTATCCTGCGCGTGGGAGGCATTGACTGATGAAGGAAATCTCAGTAAAAGCACTGTCACTGAACCCATTCACCGCATTCGGGGACGACTGGATGGCACTTTCCGCCGGAACAGAAGAAATCGGCTTCAATGCAATGACGGTCGCTTGGGGGAATTTCGGCACGCTTTGGGAACGCGGCAGCCATGCGAACCGGCTGCCCACGGCGGTCTGTTATGTTCGTCCCAGCCGATACACCAAGGCTTTTTTGGATCGCGAGCCATATTTCGCATTGTCTCACTTTGGCGGCGGCTTCAAACAAGCGCTCGGGTATCTTGGCAGCCACTCCGGCCGGAATGGGGATAAAACTGTGCGGGCCGGGCTGACGCCCGTCTATGCGCACGGCACCGTCTTTTTCGAAGAGGCCAGTACGGTCTATATCTGCCGGAAGCTCTACCATGCACCGCTCACAGCGGCCGGTTTTGCAGACACCGCCCTGATCCCCTTCAATTATCCGAAGCAGGATTTTCACGAGATGTATGTCGGCGAAATTCTGCGGGTTCTGGTACAGGACGAAAAGAAAGGCACGTGAAAATCTATGGAATACAGAATGATGAACGGCACGCTCTACCTGCGCGTCGATCCGGGCGAAAGCCTCTGCAAATCAATTCTCGAGGCCCCGCAAATCATCTCCACGGGTGTGGTCGCAATTTTTACCGCGCCGGAAAAAATCGGCAGAAGATTGGACGCCGGCGCCGGAATCGGCGTTTGGGACTTTTCCGGCGATCCGGAGGCGGCGCCGTGCCGGAAGGAGGATGCCGTATGACACAGGATGAGCGGAGACGTTTTCTGATCGGCGCGCTGCTCGCCGAACAGCCGCAGTACAGGGAGACGGCGCTTCCGGAGGACAAGCAGGCACAGCGCCTGCTTCTGCGGGCACTGCTCAACGTACGTCCGCCGCTTGCGGCCCGCCCGGATTTTTTAAGGGTGCAGGACGCCTACCTGCAAGCGGAGACCGAGCAAAAGGGTGTCGTCGACTACCGCACACTCCGGCCTGTACGGGACCGCCTGTATCTGTGGCAGGGCGATATCACCGCGCTGAAATGCGATGCGATCGTAAACGCCGCAAACAGCGGCCTGCTCGGCTGCTTTCACCCGAATCACGGCTGCATCGACAATGCCATTCACACCTATGCCGGTGTGCAGCTCCGAGCCGCCTGCGCCAAAATCATGGCACAGCAGGGGTGCGCCGAGGAAACGGGCCACGCCAAGATCACACCGGCCTTCAACCTGCCCTGCCGCTGCGTCCTGCACACTGTCGGCCCGGTCGTGCGCGGCCGGCTTACCGACCGAGACCGGGCGCTTCTCGCGTCGTGCTACCGCTCCTGTTTGGCGCTCGCAGAGCAAAACGCCGTCAAAAGCATCGCGTTCTGCTGCATCTCTACCGGCGAATTTCACTTTCCAAATGAATCCGCCGCGGCGATCGCCGTGCAGACCGTAAGGGATTACATCCAGCAGACAAACAGTTCTATAGAGGTGATTTTCAATGTTTTCAAGGACATCGACTATACAATCTACAGCCGCCTGCTCCAAGAGCCTTGAGCGGGTTCTGGAGAGCCTTTCTCAGGCGGACGCCGTCGTTATCGGCGCCGGCGCGGGACTCTCCGCCTCGGCGGGATTCACCTACAGCGGCGAGCGCTTCCGCAGCAGCTTTGCCGATTTCGAAGCAAAATACGGCTTTCACGACATGTATTCCGGCGGTTTCTATCCGTATAAAACGCCGGAGGAATACTGGGCCTACTGGAGCCGCTATGTCTATGTAAACCGCTATATGGATGCGCCGAAGCCCGTGTACGGCACCCTGCTGCGGCTCATAAAGAACAAGGATTACTTTGTACTGACGACCAACGTCGACCACTGCTTTCAAAAAGCCGGCTTCGATAAAAAGCGCCTGTTTTACACGCAGGGCGACTACGGCCTTTTTCAGTGTGCCGAGCCGTGCTGTGCGGAAACCTTTGACAACCGCGGTGCGATTCTAAAAATGCTCGAACAGCAGCGGGATATGCGCATCCCCTCCGCCCTGCTGCCCGTCTGCCCGCACTGCGGAAAGCCCCTAACCATGAATCTGCGGGCCGACCAAGCCTTTGTGGAGGATGCGGGTTGGCACCGTGCATCCGAGCGATACGCCGCTTTTCTGCGCTCGCGGCGCAGCCAGCGCATCCTGTTCTTAGAACTCGGCGTCGGCTATAATACCCCCGGCATCATCAAATATCCTTTCTGGCAGATGACGGCCGCCAACCCGCAGGCGGTTTACGTCTCGGTCAACAACGGCGAGGCCGTTTGCCCGCAGGAGATCAGCCGGCAGGCCGTCTGCATAAACGGCGACATCGGGGACGTGCTCCACGCCTTGGAAACACTGGAGAAAAAAGCCCAATAAAGCCCATAGGCCGCACCGCACGGTACTGCCTGCGGATAATCATAAAACTGCGAGGGAGCGGCGCTGTGCAAACGGCGCCGCTCCTGTTCTGCGCCGTACATCCGGCGTCATTTCCGCTCTGCCGCCGCGCTTCCCGTACCGTGCAGGCCGCGAGGCTGAATGCAGCCGCCGTTTTTTGAAATCCATGCTTAAAATACCGGCAAAAAGCGTTTTTCCCCTCTTGACAGAATCCGGCGGCAGGTGTATCATAACATCGTTACATATCACTGTTATACGGAGTGTGTCATGCAGGAAAATTCACCGGTTACATTGAAGAAAATCCAAGAAGCCGCGATGGAGGAGTTCGCCGAAAAGGGCTTTCACGGCGCCTCTCTGCGGCAGATCGTGAAGCAGGCCGGGGTAACCACCGGCGCCTTTTACGGTTACTTTTCCAGCAAGGAGGCACTGTTTGCCTCTATCGTAGAGCCCCATGCCGCCGCCCTGATGGGCAGGTTCATGGCGGCGCAGATCTCCTTTGCCGAGCTGCCCGAGCAGGATCAGCCGGCGCGCATGGGCGAGGAATCCGGCGCCTATATCCATTGGATGCTGGATTATATCTGCCTGCACCGCGAGCCTGTAAAGCTGCTGCTGGGCCGCTCGGAGGGCACAAGCTACGAGAATTTCGTCCACAATATGGTGGAGGTCGAGGTCGAATCCACCCTGCAGTATATCGAGGTGCTCCGCCGTTTGGGGCAGAATGTGCCGGAGGTGGACCGGCAGATGTGCCACATCCTCGCGAGCGGCATGTTCAGCGGTATTTTTGAGGTGGTTGTCCACGACATGCCCTACGAGCAGGCGGTTCGCTATGTGGAGCAGCTTCGGGCATTCTACACAGCCGGCTGGGCGCGGCTGATGACGCCGTGACGGCCGGCAGACTGCGCTCTGTCCTGCGGCGGACAGAGCGCCTGCGTGCGCCCCCCTATTTTTTTGCAAATAGGTTAGTCTTAGCTAACTTATTGATATTTATGATGGACAGCAGCCCGGCCGAAAACCGGGCTGCCAGCCAAAGCAAATTGTAATAGGAGGTAATCCAATGAAAAAAGAAAAGAAGAGCGACTTCGCGGTTTTGCTCGGCTATGCGGGCAGCCACAAGAGCCTGACCTTTTTGGGGCTGGCTCTGTCAGCGGTGTCCATGCTGCTGAGCATGGCGCCTTACATCTGCATCTGGCTCGCGGCCCGGGACCTGATCGCCGTCGCGCCGGCGTGGACGCAGGCGCAAAACGTCACCCAATACGGGTGGCTGGCGTTCGCCTTTGCGGTAGGCGGCATTGTGATCTATTTCGCGGGCCTGATGTGCACCCATCTTGCGGCGTTCCGCACGGCGTCCAACATCCGCAAGCAGGGCATCACCCACGTGATGCGGGCCCCGCTCGGCTTCTTCGACGCCAACGCCTCCGGCCTGATCCGCGGCCGGCTTGACGCGGCGGCCGCCGACACCGAAACGCTGCTTGCCCACAACCTCGCGGATATTGTGGGCACAATCGTCCTTTTCATCACCATGCTGGCGCTGATGTTCGTCTTTGACTGGCGGATGGGCGCGGCCTGCCTGCTGGCAGCGGTGATCTCGGTGCTTGCAATGGGCTTCATGATGGGCGGCAAAAACGCCCATCTGATGGCGGCGTATCAGGCCGCGCAGGACCGCATGACCAAGGCGGGCACCGAGTATGTCCGCGGTATCCCGGTCGTGAAGATCTTCCAGCAGACGGTGTATTCCTTTAAGGCGTTTCAGCAGGCCATCGAGGAGTACAGCAGCAAGGCCGAGCACTACCAGTCGAAAGTGTGCCGGGTTCCACAGTCGGTCAATCTGACCTTTACGGAGGGCGCGTTCGTGTTCCTTGTTCCCGCCGCGCTGTTTCTGGCGCCCGGCGCTCTGGCCAGCGGCGATTTTGCCGGCTTTGTCACGAATTTCGCTTTCTACGCGATATTCTCCGCCATCATCTCCACGGCGCTCGCCAAGATCATGTTTGCCGCCTCCGGCATGATGCTGGCTGGCACGGCGCTGGGCCGCATCAGCAAGGTCATGGAAGCGCCCACGCTGAAGGCGCCCGAGCGCCCGCTGGCACCGAAGGGCAACCGGGTGGAATTTAAGGATGTGAGCTTTACCTATGACGGCGCGGAAGTGCCCGCCCTCTCCCATGTTTCCTTCACGGCGGAGCCGGGCCAGACCGTGGCGCTGGTAGGGCCTTCCGGAGGCGGCAAGACCACCGCGGCCAGCCTGATCCCCCGCTTCTGGGACGCGACCTCGGGCACGGTGGAGGTCGGCGGCGTAGACGTGACCCGCATCGAT
>URQJ01000040.1 GCA_900549945.1 uncultured Oscillospiraceae bacterium | reverse complement strand
GGGGGGGGGGGGGAGGATGCCGATGGACGGCAAGTACATGCAGCAGTTCAAGAAGGGCTCGCTGGAAATGGTCCTTCTGTGCCTGATCGCCCGGGGCGAAACGTACGGCTATGAGATCATCACCGCGCTGAACGCGCATGGGGCCGCCGTATGGGGTTACGCCAAGGAAGGGACGATCTACCCTATTCTCTACCGGCTGCAGGACGCCGGCCTGATCCGCAGCCGCATCGTACCGGCGGCCGCAAACGGCAGCTCCCGCAAGTACTATGCGCTGACGGACAAAGGGCGCGAAACCCTTTCCGAGCTGATCGCTTTCTGGAAAGAATACACCGTATGCGTCGATACATTCATCCGGCAATGCCTGCCGAAGGAGGCGGAAAAATGAACGCGAAAGAACAGTATATCCGACAGGTGAAAAAAGCGCTGACCGTGCCGAGGGCGAAGAAGAACGAGATCCTGCGCGATTTGCAGGAGGCCTTCGATTCCGCGCTCGAGCACGGCGAGACCGAGCAGGACGTGATCGAACGGCTCGGCTCCCCCGCGGAATTTGCCGGGGACATCGAAAAACAACGCGGCATCAAGCGGAAAAGACACGGGAAAACGGCGCTGATCTGGGTGCTTGCCCTGCTTTCCGCCGTCCTGCTCGCCGTATATGCGGCCTCCCGCATGATGCGTCCCCCAGAAAACGCGATCGGTCAGGCCGACGCGATGACCTCGATTCAGGTATACAGCGAGGGGCTCCCGGTCGTCCCCGCGCTGCTTCTCCTGCTCGGCACGGCTGCGGGCGTCGCCGCCGTAATTCTGGCCGTCCGGCACATCCGGGAACGCCGAAAGGAGAAAGAACGATGAGACGAGACGACAGGCGGCACATTTTGGCGGCCGTCGCGCTTGCCGCCGCCCTCACGCTGTTTCTCTGCGGCTGCATCGGTACAGAAACGGCTGCGGGCAATTTCGCGGCACTTCCGTCCGCGGAGCCGCAGTACATCGACGCGTGGCCTGAAAACGACCTGACCGCCCGGATTCCCGAACCGCAGGACGGCGCTATCGATTACGTGCGGGACTTTTCGGACGACGGAAAGTACGAGATCGTATGGGACTTCGGCTCCGATGCGGCCTTTGAAGAATACATCGATGCATTGCAGGCGCAGGGGTACGCGGAGGTCGCCGCAGCGGCGGAATCGGCGTCATCCGGCATGCTGCTGGAAAAGGACGACGTTTACCTGAGCATCGCGTACAGCGGCGACACCATGAACCTGCTGATTATGCGGGAAACGCGCTGAGTGAAAATTGTGTAAAAAGAGGAAAAGCAGCTTGTTTCAGGCTGCTTTTCCTCTTTTATGTATACGTTCCTATGCAATTGGATTTTAGAGCGTGACCTTCGTGCCGCCTACGCCGCGTATGGAGAGCACATAGCAGGCGCCTGCGCCGAACACAGCCTCCATTTCCGCGCGGAAGCCCTCGAGCATATCGAGCGGGACGTACGCCTGCACCGTGCCGGCAAAACCGCCGCCGTGCACACGCCACGCGCCGCGCCCGCTGAGCTGCCGCTCGATCAACGCGAGCGCGAGCGAAAGCCCCTGCTCCTGCGGGTTGACGACAGCAAAAACATTTTGCAGATTCACCGCCGAGGAACGGCCCGAGGCGATAACAAGGCGCTTAAATTCCTCGAAGTCGCCGGATTTCAGCGCGCCGACCTCCTCGTCCACGATGCGGTTGTCGCTGAAGAAATGGATCGCGCGCAGGACGGCGCGATCTCCCACCGTTTTCCGAAACGACGGGATCGCCGCATAGAAAGCCGCCTCATCGACCTCGCGCAGAACGGACGCCCCCATCTCCGCCGCAACGGCTTTCATCTCCGCCGGCACCGCCGCGTATTCGCCGGTGAGGTCGGCATGGTTGCCGCCCGTATCGACGACACAGAGCGCGTAGCCGAGTTTCTCGAGATCGAAATCGATCTTCTCGATCTTCGGCGCGGCCGGGTCCGCAAAGTCCATCGTCGTGAAGCCGCCGACGCTTGCCGCCATCTGGTCGAGCAGACCGGAGGGCTTGCCGAAGTAGACGTTCTCGGCGTATTTCGAGATCTGCGCCGCCTCGACGGGAGCGATCGCGCCGCCATTGTAGAGGTGGGACAGAATCGTGACGACGAGCACTTCAAACGCGGCGGAGCTCGAAAGCCCGGAGCCCTTGAGCACGCGCGATGCGGTCACGGCGTCGAACCCGCCGACCTTGTAGCCGAGCGCTTTCAGACGCGCGCACACGCCGCGGATCAGCGCCGCGGAACGCTCCTTCTCGCTCTCCTGCACAGAGAGCTCGGCCGTATCGACCGTATCCATCGGGTAGCCCGCGGATTTGAGGCGGATCACGCCGTTTTCCGTCTTTTTCACGGCGGCGATCACGTCGAGATTGACGGCCGCTGCGAGCACCTTGCCGTTATTGTGGTCGGTGTGGTTGCCGCCGACCTCCGTGCGGCCCGGCGCGCTGAAATACTCGAGCGCTTCGGCCGCGCCGAACGCCTCGGCAAACGCCGTGTTCAGCGCCGCATAGCGCGCCCTCTGCGCCTCGGCCTCCGCGCCGTACAGCGCTTTCAGATCCTGCGTCATTGTGTATCACCATTCTTTCTTCCGGCATGGCCGGAATTATTTTTTGAACATCTTGACCTTGTGCACCTTCGACTGGATGAACGGCCGGAACTTCTCCTGCACCTCGAGCGGCATGTCCTCCTTGCGGAAAACCATCGATTTGCCGTTGTCAAAATACAGGATAAAGCGCTTGCGGCTCTCGCTCACGCCGATCATATGCTCGTACCCCACCTTGATGTGGTTGCCGTTTTTCATGTTGACAACGCTGTATGTAAGAAAGGCAAGCGTCGTCTCCGTGAGGTACAGCGTTTTGGGGTTGTTCTTTTTGATTTTGGAAAGCCAGCGCTGGCAGCGGATCACGACGATCAGCGTGATCGCCACGTATAAGACGACCATCGCGAGCAGGAAGTTGCCCGAATAAAACCGCCCGTCCACAAACGAGAAGAAAAGCGCGAACACGAGCGGCGAGATCAGGAACGCCGGCAGCACCCATTTGTAGCGCAGCAGCGTCGAATAATAGATGAACGCCCTGTGGTCGTCCTCGCCGATCTGGCTCGTGACGCGGAAGTGTTCCACCTCGGGCTCGCGCGCCTTCTTTTCCTCGGCCTTCTTCTGCGCCGGCGTTTTGCCGGTCAGCTCGCGGATATACGCCTCGATATCCTCGTCGTTGTCCACCGCCGGAGCGGCCTCTTCGAGTTCTTCCGTAGTTTTGATTTCCTCTGCCATGTTGACCACCTGTTTCGGCGCAGGCCTCCCCTGCGCGCCCCTTCCTTTATTCTGTCATTTCGATCAGTTCCGCTTCCGTCAGGACCGTGATGCCCAGCGTTTGCGCCTTTGTCAGCTTGCTTCCGGCTTCCTCCCCGGCTACGACATACGACGTTTTTTTCGAGACCGAGGACGTCACCCTGCCGCCGTTCTTCTCGATCAGCGCCGTGGCCTCGGCCCGCGTGAGCGTCGGCAGCGTACCGGTGAGGACAAACGTCCTGCCGAGCAGCCCTGTCGCCGTTTCCGCTGCGCCCCCCGATTCCATATTCAGCCCGGCCGCTCTCAGGCGCTCCACAAGCTCGAGCGCCGAGCGCTTGCGGAAAAAGCTGTAGACCTCCTCGGCCATGATGCCGCCGAAGCCGTCGATCGCGGCGATCGCCTCCGCGTCCGCCGCAAGCAGCGCGTCCATCGAACGGAATGTCAAGGCGAGCTGCTTTGCAGCCTTTGCGCCGATATGCGGGATGCCGAGCGCAAAGAGCAGGCGCGAGAGGTCGTTCCGCTTCGATTTCTCGATCGCCTCGATGAGGTTCTCCGCGCTCTTTTTGCCGAAGCGCTCAAGCGTTTCGAGCTGCTCTGCCGTGAGCGCGTACAGGTCGGCGGGCGACGCGACAGAGAGCGCGCCGACAAGCTGCTCGAGTGCCGCCGGGCCGAGGCCCTCGATGTCCATCGCATCGCGGGAAGCGAAGTGGATCAGGTTGCGCAGCAGCTGCGCCGGGCACTGCGGGTTCGTACAGCGCGCCGCGGCCTCGCCCTCAAGCCGCGTGATCTCCTCCCCGCAGGAGGGGCAGCGGTCCGGCAGTCGGTACGGCACGGTGTCCGGCGGGTTTTCCACCACGGACACGACTTCGGGAATGATCTCGCCCGCCTTGCGGATGATGACCTTCGAGCCGATGCGGATATCCTTTTCCGCGATAAAATCCTGATTGTGGAGCGTCGCGCGGCCGACCGTCGTACCCGCGAGAAACACCGGCTCGAAAACACCGGTCGGCGTCAGAACGCCCGTGCGCCCGACCGCAACCTCGATGTCGAGCAGCGTCGTCGCCTTTTCCTCGGGCGGGTATTTGTACGCCTCCGCCCAACGCGGGAACTTCGCCGTGCTGCCGAGCGCCTCGCGCTGTGTAAAGTCATCCACCTTGACAACAGCGCCGTCAATCGGGTACGGAAATGTGCCGCGCAGATCGCCGATCTCGCGGATCTTCTCGATCACCGTCTCCATGTCACCCGTGCGGCAGTAGACCGGCGAAACTGTAAAGCCGAGCGCACGCAGCCGCTCGAGTGCGTCAAAGTGCGTGTGCACCGCCTCGCCCTCGATCACCTGAATGTTGAAAACATAGAGGTCGAGCGTGCGCTGCGCTGTGATTTTCGGGTCCTTCTGCCGCAAAGAGCCGGCGGCCGCGTTGCGCGGATTTTTAAACGGCTTCTCCTCAAGCAGCTCCTGCCGCTCGCAGAGCGCGCTAAAGCTCTCATCCGACATATAGACCTCGCCGCGCACCTCCAAAAACGGGAGCGGCTCCGAAAGCGTCTTTGGCACCGAGCGGATCGTGCCGATATTCTGTGTCACGTCCTCGCCCGTCACGCCGTCGCCGCGCGTGGAGCCGCGCGTATACACGCCGTCGATGTACTCGAGCGCGACCGAAAGCCCGTCGAATTTCGGCTCGACGACATAGACCGGATCCTCGACGACGGCGCGCACACGCCGGTCGAAATCCCTCAGCTCCTCCTCGGAAAAGGAGTCGTGCAGGCTCTCCATCGGCACCGTATGCGTGACGGCGGCAAACGTGTTGTACGTCTCGCCGCCCACGCGGTTCGTCGGGGAATCCTCCGTTTTCAGCGCCGGGAAAGCCGCCTCCAGATTTTCAAGCCGGCGGTACAGCATGTCGTATTCGTAGTCGCTGATCTCCGGCGCATCCTCGGTATAGTATTTTTTGTTGTGGTATTCGATCTGCTCGCGCAGCGCGGCGAGCTGCTGCTTTGCCTGTTCCTGTGTCATGTATTTTCTCCGTTCGCTGTGTTTCTGCGGCAAACCGGCCGCAGCCGTTTTCGGTTATTGTACCACAAAGCGCGCGGAAATCCAATGCAGAAAACGTAATTCTGCGGAAAAATTTGCGGCTCAGCCAGCGGAGACAAGCCCCGCCGCATAGCGCGGCACCTCGCCCTCGAGCACTGATTCGTAAACCGGGTACGTGCTCTCGACCGCCACGGCGTCCGGGAACGACACGGACGTGCTGTACAGCTCTGCCGCAACGGTCATCGTCACCGCATATTTCGTGCGGTTGATGCCGGCGGAAACCAGCGTGCTCTCAAAATCGACGGAAACGACGCCGTCCACCGAAAAGGAGACCGGCACCTTGAAGCCGCGGCCGTTGAAAAGCGCAACGCCCGTAAGGTTGCCGACCGGCACCCAAGCCGTTGCCTTTCCGGTCAGCGCGCTTTGCAGGGCGGCCGTCAGGGCGGTTTTCAGCGTGCTGAGTTCATATGTATCGAGCGAAACGAGCGAGCCGCTCTCGGAGGCCGTGCTCTCCGGAAGCTGCGCCTCCACGGTTTTCGCAATCTGTTCCTGCCCCCATGCGCTGAGTGCGGCCTGCTGAAGCTCCGCTTTGACGGCAGGCAGCCGGGCTTCGGCGAACACCGCCGTTACGGCGGCAAGCACAAACAGCACGAGCAGAATCCGCCGGCCGCGCGCCGGGCGGCGTCCCATCTTGAAGCGTCGCATTCGAAATCCCCCTTCCGACATACCAGTATACGCCGAAAGGGGGGATTTTGTTATTTGTCCGCCTGCATGAGCGCGCGGATCTCCCGCATCAGGCGTGCCGCGGGCAGGCCGAAGATATTGTTGTAATCGCCGCAGATCCGCTCGACAAAGAGCACCGCAGGCCCTTGAATGCCATAGGCGCCGGCCTTGCCGAACGGCTCGCCGCTCGCAACATACGTATCGATCTCCTGCTCCGAGAGCGGGTAAAAGGTCACGTCCGTCGTCTCGCAGAACGCGGCGCGCTTGCCCGCGAAGGCGATGCTTACGCCCGTGTACACCACATGCGTCCTGCCGGAAAGCAGGTGCAGGAAACGGCTCGCCTCTGCCGCGTCATGCGGCTTTCCGAGAATCTCGCCGCCGATCGACGCGACCGTATCCGCCGCCACAACGACATCCGGCGGCGCACAGCGCGGCAGAACCGCCTCGAGCTTGCGTTTCGAAAGCTCGAGCACGAGCGCCTCCGGCGAAAGCCCCGCTGCTGTTTCGTCAGCATTGGAAGCTATCCAGTCAAAAGCGATGCCGGCGCGTTCGAGAATCTGCCGGCGGTTGACCGACGAGGAGGCCAGAATCAGACGCGGCGGCTTATTCCCCATAGCCGTTCGGGTTCTTCGTCTGCCAGCGCCAGGAATCGGCGCACATGTCGTCAAGCGTCTTATTCGCCTTCCAGCCGAGCTCCTCGAACGCCTTCGTGCTGTCCGCATAGCATTCCGGGATGTCGCCTGCGCGGCGCGCTTTGATCTCATACGGGATCGGGCGGCCGACGCACTTTTCAAAGGCGTGGACGATGTCGAGCACGGAGTAGCCGACTCCGGTGCCGAGATTATAGATGCGCACGCCGCAGTCCGATTCTTCAAACTTTTTGAGCGCCGCCGCATGGCCTTCTGCGAGATCGACCACATGGATGTAGTCGCGCACGCCCGTGCCGTCCTTCGTCGGGTAATCGTCGCCGAAAACGCCGAGGCACTTGAGCTTTCCGACCGCCACCTGCGTGATGTACGGCACAAGGTTGTTCGGAATGCCGTTCGGGTCCTCGCCGATCGTGCCGCTTTCGTGCGCGCCGACCGGGTTGAAATAGCGCAGGATGATCGGGTTGAAACCGGGGTTTGCATGGGCGTAGTCGAGCAGGATGCGCTCGATCATCAGCTTCGTCGTACCGTAGGGGTTCGTCGTCGAGAGCGGGAAATCCTCGCGGATCGGCACCGAAGCGGGGTTGCCGTAAACCGTCGCGGACGAACTGAACACAAAGTTTTTGACCTTGAACTCCTCCATCACCTGCAAGAGGCTCAGTGTGGAGACCAGATTGTTTTCGTAGTAGCGCAGCGGGATCTGCACCGATTCGCCGACCGCCTTGAGACCCGCAAAATGGATGACTGCGAAAATCTCATCCTCAGCAAAAATTCTGCGCAGCGCCGCGGCATCGCAGACGTCCGCCTCAAAGAATTTCACCTTTTTGCCGCTGAGCGCTTCGATGCGGTCCACGACGAGCGCCTTGCTGTTGACGAGATTGTCGACGATCGTGACGTCGTAGCCCTTTTCGAGCAGGGAAATGCAGGTGTGGCTGCCGATGTAGCCCGTGCCGCCCGTAACCAGAATTCTCATAGTTCTTCCGTCCTTTCTCATTTGTAACCGGATTTCTTATCTGCCTAAATTATACACGGTTATCCCCGTTTTGTACAGCCCCCGGCATCCGCATTTTGATGCGAATTCATTGTGTTTTTGTTGCCTCTTTTTTCACAGGATTTTTTGCGCGCTTTTTCCGCCGCATGCAATAACGCGCCCGAAACTGCGCATACTCAATTTTGACGGCATAATGAAGTTTCGTGCGGCACCCCTACAAACTGCATCCGGTCTGCGCCATCGGGCCGGATGCAGCCTTTTGCGCACGGCGCCGAAGAAAACAGATAAGGACGCGTGAACAAGATGAAGAAAAACAGCCTGATATTCATTCTGGGAAGCTGCGCATACCCGACGCTCGAGGTGCTTTGGCGCGGCTACACACACTCCTCCATGGCGCTCGCCGGCGGCGTGTGCATGGTGCTGATCAACCGTATCTGCTGCGAGCGCATGGAAAAAAAGAGCCTCGCCGCAAGATGTGCGGCCGGCTCTCTGATTATCACCGGTGTTGAGTTTGCGCTCGGCATCCTTGTGAACCGGGTGCTGCACCTGCATGTCTGGGATTACTCCGCGCTGCCGATGAACATCCTCGGCCAAGTCTGCATCCCGTTTTCCGCCATATGGTTCTTCCTCACGATCCCCGCCGCAGCGCTCTGCAAGCTCTGCGCAAAGGCGGCGGACCGCATCTCCCTGCGCGCCGAAGCACCGGGCGCCGGTCGCGGCACCGTCACAGCCCCTTGATGTATTTTTGAAATACGGGCAGGATGCCGATTTTGTCGGGCGCCTGCAAAGGCATCTGCGGAAACGCATCGTGGCCGGGCAGGTTGTTCGCCTCGATGAAAAGCGGACCGTCGGCCGTAATCGCCACATCCCAGCCGACATACCCCATCTGCGGCACCTTGTACGCCGCCTCGCGGCAGAGAGCCATCGTTTCCTCCCAGAAGGGGATCTGATAACCCTTGAGAACGCAGCCGGTGCGCGGGTGGCGCTCATAGACAATGCGCTGCTTATCGCAGGCGGCGCAGGCGATTTTGCCGGTTTCCAGATCGACCGGCGAATACATACCGCCCGCATTGATATTGTCCACCGGCCGGTCGCTGTTGCCCATGCGGATGCACGCGTACACCACATTTGAAACGCCTTCGGCGAGCATCGTGTACACACGGATCGTGTTGACGGAGCCGGGGTTGATCCGGTTCATGTCGGGGTGCTGCTCGACCACCTCCTCCACGATATCGGCCCCGGCCTTTTCGAGGTAGTCGTACATATCATCTAAAGACGTGAAATCCGCCTTACGGAGCTTTTCAACGCCGACGCCGCAGGAGGCGTCCCGCGGTTTGCAGATCACGGCGTCCTTGCCCGCCATAAACGCAGAGAACGCCGCGCGGTCGCTTCCGCTGAAGTCCAGCCAGCCGCGGTGCAGATACGCCGAAAAGACCGTGTAAAACTCATTCTTGTTGTCGAAGATGTGGTAGTACGCCGGGTCGTTCAGCATCTTTGTGATCGTGTTGTTGATGCCGCGCGTGACAAATGTCGCGCGCTGGGCGTCGTTCATATTAAAAAATTCGCAGAGCAGGTAGTCCTTATAGCCTGCGCCGAACTTAAAGCCGCATTTCGTAATGTCGAACAGAAGCCATGCGCGGTTTTTGCCGCAGAGCCCGTGCACGGTGCCAACCGTCTCGAGCAGCGCCCTGTAGTCCATGTGCGCAATGCAGTGAAAAATATAACTCAAACGTCCCATTTGGCAAAACCTCTTTTCTTCTGCGTGCAGGCCGCCTTAAAGGCCGAGGAGCTTCGCCTGCTTTTCCTGCACGCGCTTTTGACGGCGCGCCGTTTCTTCCCGGTCGATTTCCAGCGTACCCTCGTCCGTAACCGTAAGCACATCGCCGGCCTTCGCCCCCTGCGGAAGCTCGCCGAGCTCGATCGCAAAGAAATTCCTGTCCTTATCCTCGCAGATGGCATAGATGCCGTCGAAGCGGTCGATCGTCATTTTCTTCATGGTTCTGATCCTTTCCCTGCGGCCTGCGGCAAAGCAGACCGCCCATTTTCTGTTGTCACCGCGATTTCTCCCTGTGCTGCCGAGAACACAACGGTGCCGTCCGTATCGGTGCGGAACACCTCTGCGCCCGCCGCGTCCAGACGCTTTAAAACGGCGTTGCGCGGAAGCAGGTTCCGGTCCTCGCCGCTCGAGATCGCCGCGTATCGGGGGCGGACGGCCTCGAGCAGCGCCGCGGAGGTCGAGGTATTGCTGCCGTGGTGCGCGACCTTGAGGACGTCCGCCCGAAGCGGCGCGCCGCTTTTTAGAAGCGCCTGCTCCGCCGCTTCCTCGATATCGCCGCAGAACAGCATGGAAAAATCGCCGTACTGTAAGCGGAACACGACCGAGCTGTCGTTCGCCTCCGCGTAATCCTCCAGCGGGCCGAGTACCTCGAGCCGCATGCCACCGTACGCAAAATACTCTCCGGCCGCTGTGCGGCGCACAGGAAGCGCCTCAGGCAGCGAAGCCGAGCCGGCCGCGCTTTCCGCCGAAGCGGACTCGACAACCTCCCCGACGGGCAGGCTCTGCGCAATTTCCGAAAGTCCGCCGCTGTGGTCGTCGTCCGGGTGCGAGATCCAGACAGCGCTGAGCCGATCGATCCCGCGCGCATCGAGATAATTCAAGATCTCCTGCGCCGCGTCCGCCGTGCCGCAGTCAACGAGCACCGCAGCCTCCGGGCTTTCAAGCAGAATCGCATCGGCCTTGCCGACCGAGATCACGTGGACGTGGAGCGCGTCCGCAGACAAAGCCGCGGTAAAGTGCGCGAGCCCAGCCGTGCGCATGAGCTGCGCCCACACCGCCTTTCCCGGCGGCGTATAGCTGAAAATGAGCAGAGCCGCAGCAAACGCCGCGAGCAAAGCGCGCAGGCAGCGCCGAAGCCGCTCCGTCTCTTTCATCTGCCGGCTCATCCCGCGTCCGATTTCTGCATGTTCATCTCGAGCCACTGCGCATAGGTTATCAGCACCTGACGCGGTTTCGAGCCCTCGTGCGGGCCGACGATGCCCATCTGCTCCATCTCGTCGATCAGGCGGCCCGCGCGCGCGTAGCCGAGGCGCAGGCGGCGCTGCAGGAGCGAGGTGGAGGCCTGTCCGGCCTCTACGACGCACTTGATCGCCTCGTTCATCATCGGATCGCCGCTGCCCTCGTCGTCCGCGCTGTCCACACCGCCGGATTTGCCGCTCTCGGCGACCGCGTTGCGCTCAATTTCCTCGGCGACCTTGTCGTCGTAGACAACCGCCTTCGAGTTGCGCACGAAATCGACGACGGATTCGATCTCGCTGTCGCTGACAAAGCAGCCCTGAATGCGCAGCGGCTTCTGCGCGCCGACCGGCGAGAACAGCATGTCGCCCTGACCGAGCAGCTTTTCAGCGCCGCCGCCGTCGAGGATCGTGCGCGAATCGATCGCCGAGGATACCGCAAACGCGATGCGGCTCGGGATATTCGCCTTGATCAGGCCGGTTACAACGTCCACGGACGGGCGCTGCGTCGCGACGACAAGGTGCATGCCCGCCGCACGGGCCATCTGCGCGAGGCGGCAGATGGCGTCCTCCACCTCGTTCGGCGCGGCCATCATGAGGTCGGAAAGCTCGTCGATGATGATGACGATCTGCGGCATCTTGTGCATCGGCTGGCCGTTTTCGTCCTGATAGCCGTTTGCCTCGGCGAGGGCGTTGTAGCCCTTGAGGTCGCGCACATTGTTTTCCGCGAAGATTTTGTATCGCTTGAGCATCTCCGTAACAGCCCAGTTCAGCGCGCCGGCCGCCTTGCGCGGGTCGGTCACGACCGGGACAAGCAGGTGCGGAATGCCGTTATAGATGCCGAGCTCGACGACCTTCGGGTCAATCATCAGAAAGCGCACGTCGTCCGGGCCGGATTTATAGAGCAGGCTGACGATCAGCGAATTGATGCAGACCGATTTGCCTGAGCCAGTCGTGCCGGCGATCAGAACGTGCGGCATTTTCGCGAGATCCGCCACCGTGACCTGACCGGCGATGTCGCGGCCAAGCGCCACGGTGAGGTGGCTTTTCGACGTCACGAAGCTGTTTGACTCGATCAGCTCGCGCATGCGCACGATGCTCTTCGCCTTGTTCGGCACCTCGATGCCGACCGCAGCCTTGCCGGGAATCGGCGCCTCGATGCGCACGCCGGTTGCAGCGAGGTTCATCGCAAGGTCGTCGGCAAGGTTTGTGATTTTACTGATCTTCACGCCCGCCGCCGGCTGCAGCTCATAGCGCGTGACGGCTGGACCACGGCAGATATCGAGAATTTTCGTCTGCACGCCGAAGCTCTTGAGCGTTTCGACAAGCATTTTGCCGTTCGTCTGCAGCTCCTCGGTTTCGACGCTCGCGTCCACCTTTTTGCTCGAGGCAAGCATTGTGATCGGCGGAAAACAGTAGCTGCTTTCCTCTGCGGCCTGCGCACCCTTGAGCGGCTGCGTCTCGAGCTTTTCCGCCTCGAGCTTCTTGCGCATGGATTCGGCCACGGCGCGCTCGGCCTCGGCGATCGTTT
>URQJ01000039.1 GCA_900549945.1 uncultured Oscillospiraceae bacterium | reverse complement strand
CGTATCGGCGGGCCGCCGTGCTGCGGTGCGCTGCGCCGCGGCGCTTGGGCGGCGCCTTCCGAGGGCCTGCGGGAAGGAATGTGTTATGCGATTGATCGAGGGTATTCACCATGTGGCGCTGAAGCCGCAGAAGGAGCAGTTTGACAAGGTCATGGAATTTTACACGGGGCTGCTGGGGCTCGAAGTCGTGCGGCGCTGGGGCGACGAGCGCTACCCCTGCACGATGATCTCCACCGGCGACAACAGCTGCATCGAGGTTCTCCCCGTGTCCGCCGAGGAGGCGCTGCCGGACGAGGGCAAATTTGCGCATCTGGCGCTTGCCGCGAAGGATGTCGACGCGTGCATCGAGTGCGTCCGTGCGGCGGGCTATCCGGTGACGATTGAGCCGAAAGACGTCACGCTCGCGGATCTCTCCGCGCGCATCGCGTTCTGCACCGGCGCCTGCGGCGAAACGGTCGAATTCTTCTGCGTAAAATAAAATTTGTCGAAACAGATCGGAGCAGGGCCCCGCAAGCGGGCTCTGCCCCTTTTGTCTAATCCGTTTTTGGAAGGAGCGATTCGTTGACTGATCTGATTTTAAGGCTGTTCGTGCGCGACTGGCGGAACACGGAAAGCCCGGCGGTGCGCGAGCGCTGCGGGCGCGTGGCGGGCGTTGTCGGCATCGTGACGAACCTTCTGCTCTTTGCGATGAAAATTACGGTCGGCACGCTGTTTAACAGCGTCTCGATTACGGCGGACGCCGTCAACAACCTGACGGATTCCGGCTCCTCGATTGTCACGCTCGTCGGCTTTAAGCTTGCCGGCAAACCGGCGGATGCGCAGCACCCGTTCGGCCACGCGCGCATCGAGTACCTTTCGGGTGTGATCGTTTCGTTCATCGTGGTGTTTCTCGGCCTGCAGCTCGGGCTCTCCTCGGTGGAAAAGATCGTGACGCCGGAGGAAAACACGCTCACGCCCGCGGCGCTGATCGTGCTGGTTATCTCCATTCTCATGAAGCTCTGGCAGTGCCTTTTCTACCGCCGGGTAGGAAAGCTGATCCGCTCGGAGGCCGTGTTCGCCACGTCGAACGACAGCCGCAACGACGTGATCGCGACCGCCGCGGTGCTTGCAGGCGCGGTCGTCACGATGGTGACGCACGTCAACCTCGACGGCTACATGGGCGCGCTCGTGGCGCTTTTCATCGTCGTCTCCGGCGTGCAGCTCATCCTTTCCACGGCAGATCCGCTGCTCGGCCAAGCGCCGGACAGCGCGCTCGTGCGTGAGATCCGCGATAAGATCCTTGCGTATGAAGGCATCATCGGCATGCACGACCTGACCGTGCACAGCTACGGCGTGGGGCGCTGCTTCGCCTCGGTGCACTGCGAGGTCGACGCGGGCTGCGACATCCTAGAAAGCCACGACCGCATCGACAACATTGAGCGCGATTTTGAGCGGGATCTCGGCATTCACCTTGTGATCCATCTCGACCCGGTCGTGGTCGGTGACGCGCGGACCGACGCGCTCAAAGCGCAGGTGGTGCAGGCGGTCGGGCGCCTGTACCCGGCCGCCACGCTGCACGATTTCCGCGTGGTCTGGGGTGTGACGCATACGAACGTCGTCTTTGACGCCGCGGTGCCCTTTGAGGAAAAGGATGCGGACGGCGAGATCCGCCGGCGGATCGGCGAGGCCGTTCTGGAAATCGACCCGAAGCTCCGCGCGGTGGTCACGGTGGACCGCGGCGCGACGGACGGGGCGTGAGGCAAAAAGGGCTTGACTTCCAGTTTGGTTTAAGCTATATAATTAAAGACAGAGGAGCGCCCTCGCGCGGCGCGGCCGGGCAGGCCGGTGCGCGGGAGGGCAGGGCTTTACGGACGGCGGAGAGGACCGCCGGCAAAATCTCAGGAGGATTTGTCATGAAAGCAAAGGTTTATTTCACCCGGAAGATCACCCCGGAAAAGGTGCTCGAAATGTACCGCCTGCTCGGCTGTGCGCTGCCCGGCAGAGTCGCCGTGAAGCTGCATTCCGGCGAGGTGGGCAACCAGAATTTTCTGGGGCCGGAGTTCTGGCAGCCCGTGATCGAGGCGGTCGGCGGAACGGTCGTCGAATGCAACACGGCCTATGAGGGCGAGCGCAACACGACCGAAAAACACAAAAAAACGATGGAGCAGCACGGCTGGAGCCGCTATTTTGCGGTTGATATTCTCGACGCCGAGGGGCCGGACCTTGAGCTGCCGGTTCCGAACGGCGCGGTGATCCGGAAAAATTACGTCGGCAAGGATATTGAAAATTACGATTCGATGCTCGTGCTCTCGCACTTCAAGGGGCACCCGATGGGCGGCTACGGCGGCGCGCTCAAGCAGCTTTCGATCGGCGTCGCGTCGTCGTTCGGCAAGGCGTATATCCACGGTGCGGGCGATCCGGATAAGCTCTGGACCGCCGACCACGACTTGTTCCTCGAATCGATGGCGGACGCGGCGGGCTCCGTCGTCGAGTATTTCAAGGACCGGATCGCCTATGTCAACGTCATGAAGAACATGTCGGTCGACTGCGACTGCTGCGCGGTGGCGGAGGACCCCTGCATGCAGGATATCGGCGTGCTCGTCTCGCTCGACCCGATCGCGATCGATCAGGCCTGCCTCGACCTCGTCTACGCGTCGGACGACCCGGGCAAGGCGCACCTGCTCGAGCGCATCGAGTCGAGAAACGGCGTGCACACGATCGAGGCGGCGGAAAAGCTCGGCTACGGCACGCGCGAATACGAGCTGATCGAAATCGCGTGATTTTATCCACAGCGAGAGAACGGGGAGCCTTGGCCGATGTCCGGCGGAGGCTCCCGCCCATATAAACGGAAAAGGAATGTGATTGTATGCGTTACAGAAGTCTTGGGAAAACGGGCCTGCAGGTCAGCGAGATCGGCCTCGGCGGCGAATGGCTCGAGCGGCACAGCGCCGAGGAGGTCAAGGCTGTAGTCGATTACTGTGCGGAAAAGGGAATCAATATTCTGGACTGCTGGATGTCCGAGCCGAATGTGCGCGCGAATATCGGCGCAGCGCTTGAGGGCCAGCGCGAAAAGTGGTACATTCAGGGGCATATCGGCTCCACCTGGCAGAACGGGCAGTACGTCCGCACGCGAGATCTGCCGCAGGTCAAGGCCGCGTTTGAGGATCTACTCGCGCGCATGCGCACCGATTACATTGACCTCGGCATGATCCACTACGTCGACGAAAAGGCGGAGTTCAAGCGCGTGATGCAGGGCGCGTTCATCGAGTACGTGCGCGGCCTCAAGGCGGCGGGGACGATCCGCCACATCGGCCTTTCGACGCATAACCCCGACGTGGCGCGCCTTGCGGCGGAGCACGGCGAGATCGAGATGATCCTGTTCAGCGTCAACCCGGCGTTCGACATGGTGCCGGCGACGGAGAATCTCGACGATTACTTTGCGGAGACGTATGACGAGGCGCTCGGCGGCATCGTGCCCGAGCGCGCCGCGCTGTACCGCATCTGCGAGCAGAACGGCGTCGGCATCACGGTGATGAAGGGCTACGCCGGCGGGCGGCTGTTCACGGCGGCGCAGTCCCCGTTCGGCGTGGCGCTGACGCCGGTGCAGTGCCTGCACTACGCGCTGACGCGCCCGGCCGTCGCGAGTGTGATGGTCGGCTTCGATTCGGCGGCGCATGTCGATGCGACCGTCGCGTACGAAACGGCGTCGGAGGCGGAGAAGGACTACGCGAGCGTGCTCGTCAATGCGCCGAAGCACGCCTACAGCGGTCAGTGCACCTACTGCGGCCACTGTGCGCCGTGTCCCGCAGGCATCGACATCGCGATGGTCAACAAGCTGCTCGACCTCGCGAAGATGCAGCCGGAAACGCCGGCCTCGCTGCGCGAGCACTACAACAACCTTTCTGCGAACGCCGCGGACTGCATCGCCTGCGGCGGCTGCGAAACGCGCTGTCCGTTCGGCGTGCCCGTCGTTGAGCGCATGGCCGAGGCGAAGGAGGCTTTCCGGTAAGGGAAAGCGCAGCGCTCCGGACAAAACGACGAAAAGGCATGCATCCGAAAGCGGCCCAAAAGAACAATAAACGCCCGCAGGCGCCGGGAAAACCGGTTAGCCTGCGGGCGTTTTGTCTGTATTACGTTTACAGGTAGGGGATGATCTCCGAAAGGTCGCGGAAAACGAGGTCGGGCGTGCCGGGCATCGTGCCGATGTCGCCGGCCTTCGATTCGCCGCTGAGCACGAGGATCGAGCACATCGGGCTGTTATCGGCGAGCGCGATGTCCGTGTAAAGCCGGTCGCCGACGATCGCAATCTCCGATTCCGAAAGGCCGGTGTGCTTCGAGATATACGCGCGCGTCAGCGGGCTGGGTTTGCCGAAGAACGGGAACGTGCGCCCTGTGGAACCCTCGATCAGCTTCGCGATCGAGCCGCAGTCCGGGATGAAGCCGGTTTCGGTCGGGCAGTTCAGGTCGGGATTGAGGCCGTACACCGGCAGGCCCGCGCGGATGAAATCGCAGGCCTTTGCGAGCCGGTTGTATTCGAGCGTCGTGTCGAAACCGACGAGCACCGCGTCCGGGGCATCCTCGACGATCTCGAGGCCGAAAGCGGCGAGCTCGCGGCGCAGAAGCGGCGTGCCGAGGACGAAGACCCGCGCGCCCGGGTGGTGCGAGAGCATATAGTCCGCCGCGACGCCGTTGGAGATCAGCATCCGTTCGCGGGGGACCGCAATGCCCATGCGGGCGAGCTTTTGCAGGTAGGTGTCCGTATCCTTCGAGCTGTTGTTCGTGAAGAAGCAGAAGCCGCGCCCGCTTTTTTCCACGGCGGCGAGGAAATCCTTTGTGTAGGGGAAGAGGTTCTCGCCGAGGTAGATCGTGCCGTCCATATCGAGCACGAAGCAGCGGATGCCTTGCAGCTTTTGCCGGATCTCTGCCGCCGTCATCTCAGTATTCCAGCTCAAAGATGCGGGCGCAGATCGGTGCGGGCAGGTCGACGGTCAGCGTGCCCTGTGCAGCGTTCCACGCGCAGGCCGTGCCGTGGTTTTCCGGGTAGGCGCACTTGACCTTCACGTCGCGGCGGCCGCGCAGGAAATCGACCGGCAGGACACAGCGGCCGTCCGGCGCGCCGCGGCGCCACACGGTGATGTACGCCTTGTGCTCCGTTTTGAGGCCGAGGGAAATCCACGTGTCCGTAAAGCGGGAGGTACCCAGCGGCCAGAACGGCAGCGCGACCTTGATGTCGCCGCGAATCGTCTTGTAGTAGTCGAGCGCCTCCTTGACGAGTGTGAAGTCGCTTTCGGGGATCTCGGCGAGATGGCCGCTCTGGTGGATGCGCTGCATCAGCGCGTTGCACATGTTGAACACGGCCTCCTCGCGCCCGCCGCCCTTCATCGGGTAGCTCCAGATCGCGCTCTGCTCCGGCGTGAGGCCCGCGGGCGCGTTCGCCGCGATCGAAGCGTACCGCAGGTAATCGTCCTGGTCGCTCGTGGACTGGATGCTGTGGCGGGAGAGCATCGCGTAATCGATGCGCATGCCGCCGGAGGAGCAGTTTTCGATGATAAGGTCGGGGTAGCGCGCGAAAACGGAATCGAGCCACGCGAGATAGGCGCGCTCATGCCCGAGCAGGCCGTCGCCGACGCTGTCCGCGTTCAGCTCGGTGCCGATGCCCGGCTCGATGTTGTAGTCCATCTTGATGTAGCCGACGTGGTAGTCGCGGACCAGACGGTCGATGACCTCGTTCGCGTGCTCGACAACCTCGGGATTGCGGAAATCGAGCTGCCAGCGGCTGCGGTCGTGCACCTTTTTGCCGTGGCGGGTGAAGAACCAGTCGGGGTGGACGCGCGCGGCCTTCGGGCAGCAGATGCCCATGACCTCGATCTCGAGCCACACGCCGGGGATCATGCCCTTCGAGCGGATGTAGTCCATGACTTCCTCGAGGCCGTTCGGGAAGCGCTCGTAGCTCGGGAGCCACTCGCCGACATTGTCCCACCAGAAGCCCGCGGCGTACCAGCCCGCGTCCACGCAGAAGTATTCGCAGCCGGCCTTGTGCGCGGCGTCGATCAGCGGGAGCTCCTTCGCGGTCGTCGGGTTCGCCCACAGGCAGTTCATGTAGTCGTTGAAGATGATGCAGAGCTTTTCATTGTCGTCGTTCTTGCGGCGGATCACACGGCGGTATTTCGTCAGCTCGCCCATCGCGTCGTCGAATTTGCCGATCGTGGAGCCGACGCACACCGGCACGGTTGTAAACGTCTCACCGGGCTGGAGATTTTTCCACCAGTGCGATTCCGTCTCGGACGGGCCGCTGAGCTGGATGTAGAAGCTGCCCATCTGGTCGCTGATCTCCCAGTGCCACGAGCCGTTGTGCTCGATCTGCCAGAAGAGGTTGGAACCGGCCTCCGTATTTTCGAGCAGGCCCATCGGCAGGTATTCCTTGGTGGACCAGTTTCCGATATTCGTCGCGCCGATCACCTTGGAGGAGCGCTGGATCTCCGCGGGCTGGCACTGCGCGAGGCCGAGCTCGGGGAAGCTGTAGCTCTCCCACTGCATTTCGCGCTGCCAGCCGTTGTGCGGGTACCAGACGCGCATCTTGTCGTCGGTGGAGAGCAGGCCCTCCTTTTCGATGCCGGTCAAAGCGAAGGAGGAAACGTACTCGAGCCCCTGCGGCTCCTTGCCGACGTTCTTCACGTTCGTCCAGCAGCGCACGGCCTGAATGCCGTCGTAAAACTGCATGTGCGAGACGGTGTCGATGCCGCAGATACCGTCGTGCATCCGGATTTCCAGCTTGCGGCCGAAAGCGTTGCGCTTGTCCGCAAAATCCACGAGCTGCATGCGGTCGCCGGGGGAGGTCGAGATATACTTGTTGCCGTGGCGCTCGCCCGGGCGGTTCTGGCCGGAGATCATGATCTCAAGCACGTTGTAGCGCTCGGTGTTAATGCGGCTTTCGCCGGTCTCGCGGTCGCGGCTGCGAAGGATCTTGCCTTCGTCGAAGGGCAGGGCGGAAAAATGCAGCAGCTTGCAGGTGCCGTCCTCTTTCTTTTCGAAAACGAGATGCAGCCCGTTTTCGTCGATGTGAATCAGGTTCATAGAGAAGCCTTTCCTTTCCAAAAGAGTAAGTTGTCTGTACAGATTTTAGCACAGTGCGCCCTGCTTTTCAAGACGCAATCGGCTCAGCGGGAAAATTTCAGCCCCGGCGCCGAATAGCGGAGCGCCCGGCGCAGCCGCTCCACGGCTTTTTTGATGCGCTTTGAGACGTTGCCGCGCGTCGTGCCGAGCCGCTCGGCGATTTCCTGCATCGTGTTCCCCTCCATGTAGTAGAGCGTGAGGCAGGCGCGCTGGCGGTCGGTCAGCTCGTTTTGAATGGCGATGCGCAGCAGCCGCGCGGCCTCCTCAAGCTCGCGCCGGTTTGTGCTGTACGCCCCTTCCTGCGCCGGGCGGTACAGCGCGTCGTACAAAAGCGCGTTGCGGCGCGGACTTCTACTGCTCAAGCGCATCACCGCGCCTTTGCAGAATGCGCCCCGTCACCATGCACTCGAGGTACATGTCGCAGAGCAGGTGGATGCGCTGGGCGCGCTGGCCCGTGACGTCGGGCCCGGATTCGGCCTGCACCTGTCGGATGCGGCATTTGAGCGCTTCGGCCTCCTTCAGATATTCAAGCCCCCATGCGGCGTAGTTTTTCATCGGCAGATTTCCTTTCGTATGCAAAAGATTTAGAACGTGCGTTCGTCAATTTTTATGTTACACGAAAGGACCAGCTTTGTCAATCGAACATTCAAATATTTGTTCGAAATATTTTGAAAATCTGTGCGGCGGCTTGACAAGCCGGGCGCATCCTGTACAATAGAAGTAGTAAAAATACGGCTTTATACGGGAGGAAAAGGCATGGAATACAAGACGCTGGATATGGGCAGCTACAAGAGAAAGCAGCATTTCGAATACTTTTCGGGGCTTGCGTTCCCGTATGTCGGCACGACGGCGCCGGTCGATATCACGGCGCTCAGGGAGAAGATCCGGCGCGAGCGGCTGCCGTTTTTTCTCACGGTCTGCTACTGCGCGGCGCGGGCGGCGAACCGCGTGCCGGAGCTGCGCCGGCGCATTCTGAACGGCGGCATCATCGAATACGAGCGCTGCCGCACGTCGCACACCGTCGCGCTCGAGGACGAAACGTACTGCTACTGCACGCTCGACAGCGCCCAGCCCTTCGCCGATTACCTGCCGTATGCGGTTTTAGAGCAGGAGCGTGCGAAGGCGGCGCGCAGCATCGACGAATCGGAGGCGGACACGGGCGACCTGATTTTTGTGTCGACGCTGCCGTGGCTCTCCTACACGTCGCTCATCCAGCCCGTTCCGGTGCCGGCGGACAGCAACCCGCGCATCACCTTCGGGAAATTTTACGCGCAGGGGGAGAAAACGCTGCTGCCCGTCTCGCTGCTGTGCAACCACGCGCTTGCGGACGGCCTGCACATCGCGGCGTTTTACCGGCAGCTCGAGCGCGAAATTGAGGCGCTCTGCGCGCAGGCGTGAGTAAAGGCGGCTGAAGCGATCCGAATGATCGGAAAATTCTGCGGGAAAAGCATTTCAAAACAGCGGATAAGCGGATATAAATTCTACCGAATCATCCGCATAGGCCGTGCAAAGCGCCCTGTCGGTGAGGATTCTGTTTTCGCTTGCATGCGGGCGGCTTTCATGCTATACTGAAGCAATCTGGAAATTGAAGATTTCGCCCCGCGCGTTTTCTCTGCCGGCGGTGTTTCGGGAATGGGAGATGTGCCTGCCGCGGCGGATGTCGGCATCGTGCTGCAATTTCAATGCGATTTATTTACATTTTAACACTGTTTTTTTAGGGCGCTTTGCATTATAATAAAAAGAGCAAGCTCTAAAATGGACTCGCTGTATCCCGGCCGCTTTCGGGCGGCGCAGCGGGCCGGATTTTAAAATTGAAAGGAGAAACTGCCATGAGTTTTCTGAAAAATATCACCTCGGTGTTTAAGACGGCCGGCGGCGCCGTGCAGGATGCCGTAGGCGTCGTCGCGGAGAAGAACCGCAAAAACGCGCTCGCAAACCGCCTGCGTACTGTGATCCGCTGTGAGGAGAAGGCCGCGGAGCGGGCTTACCTCGCGCTCGGCCGCTACTACTATCACAACCTGCGCGACGCGGGCAACACGGTGACGGAGCCGCACTGCATCGACATCGAGGCCGCCGAGCAGCGCATCGACGCCGCGGTGCAGAAGCTCGAGGCGCTTTGCCGCGAGGAGGGCGAGGAGGAGATCGAGGAGATCACGCTCGACGACGTGCGCGAGTACGCGCCGCAGCCCGCAGCCGACGAGACCGTGCCGGAGGGGCTTGTAGACGAGGCCGTGGAGGCCGCGCCCGCCGAGCCGGCTGCGGTGCACCCGGAGACGGAGAAGGAGCCGGTGCCGGCGGAGAAGGACGAAAGTGAAGAGCTCCCCTACGAATAACGGGCGCGGCCCGCGCATTCTGGTGGGGATGAGCGGCGGCGTGGATAGCTCGGTCGCCGCGCTGCTGCTTCTGGAGGCCGGGTACGATGTCTCCGGCATCACAATGCGCCTGAAGCCCCGGCATATTTTGAGCGGCGAGCAGGCTGCGGCGATGGAAAGGGAAATTGCAGACGCCGCCGCCGTCTGCGCAAAGCTCGGCATCGCGCATTTCGCGCCGGATTTTTCCGCAGCGTTTGAAAAAAATGTGATCGGCGCGTTTATAAGTGCGTACAGCGCGGGCGAAACGCCGAACCCCTGCTTTCTCTGCAATCAGACGATCAAATTCGGCGTGATGCTGGACTGGGCGCTTGAAAACGGCTTCGACAAGATCGCGACCGGGCATTATGCCGAGATCGCGCTGGAAAACGGCCGCGCGCTTTTGAAGCGCTCGCCGGACAAAAAAGACCAGAGCTATTTCCTCTCCGGGCTGACGCCGGCGCAGCTCAGCCGCACGGTGATCCCGCTGAACCGCATGGGCAAGGCGGAGGCGCGCGCGCTCGCGGAGCGGCACGGCCTGCCCGTCGCAAAAAAGCCGGACAGTCAGGAGATTTGCTTTATTCCCGACAACAACTACATCTCGTTTCTCGAGCGGTTCGGCGGCTCGCTGCCCGGGCCGGGCAATTTTGTCTCGCCGGACGGCGCGGTGCTCGGGCGGCACGGGGGCATTTACCGCTACACGATCGGCCAGCGCAAGGGCCTCGGCGTCACGTTCGGCGAGCCGCGCTTTGTGACGGGCATCGACTCCGTGAAAAACACCGTGACGCTCGGGCGCGACGGCGACCGCTACACGACAGAGGTGCGCCTGCGGGCGCTGAATCTGATTGCGGCCGACGCGCTCGAAGGGCTGGTTTGGGTGGAGGCGAAGGTGCGGTACGCCGCGAAGCCGGACCGCGCGCTTTTGACCCCGGCGGGCGCCAATACGGCGCGGCTTGTGTTCGACACGCCGCAGCGTGCCGTGACGCCCGGGCAGGTCGCCGCGCTTTATACCGGCGATTACGTGCTCGGCAGCGGCATCATCACACGATAACGGTATCCCTGCACATAGGCGGCCTTTAAGAAAGTGAGTGTTTCTACATGTCTACCGAAATCAAAAAGGATATTGTCTGCCCCGCCTGCGGGCAGACGCAGAAGCTCGAGATGTACACGAGCGTCAACGCGGAGGAAAACCCAGAGCTGCGCCGGGACATCCTGCGCGAATCTATCTTTGACTGGGAGTGCCGGCACTGCGGCTACACGGCGCAGATGGCTTACCCGATGATCTACCACGACCCGGCGCACGGCTTCATGGTCTGCCTGCGGCCCTCGGGCGCGGTTTCGAAGGCGGAGCCGATCCCCGCTGTGCGCGGGCTCATAAAGCGCAGCGTTAAAAACCCGCAGGAGCTCAAGGAGAAGATCCTGATCTTTGAGGCCGGGCTCGACGACGCAGCGGTGGAGCTCGTCAAAAACGCGATCGTCACCGTGCTCAAGCGGTCGATCAAGGGCAACGTGCACGCCTATTTCTGCGCGGCCGACGAAAACGAAATGCGCTTTGCGATTTTCGTGCGCGGGCGGCAGGACCCGGTGTATCAGACGACGCAGATGGCGGTGTACCGCCAGTCGCAGGAGGTGCTCCGCACGCTCGACTACAAGGAGCCGGACGACTTTGCGGTCGTCAACTCGAAGCTCGCCCAGCGCCTTTTGGACCAGTACAAATCCGTTTGAATTCAATCTGCATAAAAAGCAGCGCCGCTTCCCGGCTTTCGGGGCGGCGCTGCTTTTTGCAGGGTGCAGAAAGGCTCTGCCGCTTCAAACGGCAGAGCCTTTCTTTGCTCCGTATGCTTTTATCAGTCGAACAAAGCGCGCATGGCGTCGTGCTGGTCGGAGGTGTTGGCGGACATCTCGTTGTTGAAGAACAGCACGTCCGTGATGCCCTGCGATTCGCAGTAGTCGGGCAGATTGTCCTCAAAGTAGCGGAAGTCGACGACGTGCACCTCGTCGAAGCTCGCCGTCAGAAAGGGCGCCATCGCGTTGCCGTAGGAATCCTTCACGATCAGCAGCCTGCGCCCGGTGGAGAGCGTGTTGTTCGTCACGCGCACACAGCCCATATCGCCGGAGAGGTACATCGAGTAGCCGGCGCTTTCGTCGTGCGTGTTCATGCTGTCGGTCTCGTAGAAGCTCAGGCCGTCGTAGGACATCTCGCAGGTGTAGTCGAACGTCGGGTCGTAAATGTCGAGCGTATCCGGGTTTTCGTAGAGCACCTCCTCGCCGGTCGCATAGGCGAGGTAGCCGGTGAAGTCGTAGGAGGTCTTGTCGAAGATCTCGAGCGCGGCGGGTTCTGCGCCTGCCGCCTCGCAGAATTCCGTGTAGGCGTAATAAGCGCCGAGCGGCGCCCAGTGCGTGTCGGTGCCAAAGTAGATGTTCTCGTTGTTGTGCAGGTTCAAAATGTCGTAGACATCGACCGCCGTCACGCTGTCCGAAAGGTTTTCGTAGATCGCGGCGGTGTTTTCACGCTGCGAGCTTTCGCCGTAGTATTCGCGGACGCGCGCGGGCAGGCCGAATTCGGAGTGGTTCGGCGCGACCATGTTGTACACCTGTATGCCGGGCAGCATGTCGGCAAAGTCGTTGATCATTTCCGCATACGTCGCGGCCATGCTGTCGTCGCCGTAAAAGAGCTCAAAGCCCTTGTTGTTGTAGATGCAGATGCCGGAGGACATGTAGCCCTCGGTGCCGTCGTCATAGATGGCGGGCGGCGTCGGCTCCGGCGTGGGAGAGGGCGTCGGCGAGGGGGTAGGCTCCGCCGTGGGCGCGGGACTTGCGCTGGAAACGGCCTCCGGCGTGGCGAGCAGGGAGCCGCCGAGAATGCCGGTGCCGCCGAACATGCCGAGGCTCCAAAGGATGTACACGAAGATGCCGAGCGCGGCGGCGATCAGGAAAATGACGATCGGGATGACCGGCGAGCGGCGCTTTTTCGGCGCGGGCGCAGGCCGGCGCCGCG